>NZ_SMLD01000059.1:0-49611 GCF_004352805.1 Nonomuraea mesophila | reverse complement strand
ACCCAGCGCCATGCGACCCCCGGCCGCCCCACGAACAGCAGGGCGGGGAACGCCGCCAGGGCGAACCTGAGCCCGGAGTACTGCAGGGGTGCGAAGTGCCGTAGGCCGGTCTGCATGACGACGAAGTTGAAGCCCCAGACGGCGGCTATGCCGACGGCGAGGGCGAGGTGGCGCGGGTTCATTCAGCGGGACGGCTTCTGGTACCGGATGCGCTGCTCGCGGGCCTGCTCGGCGAGCATCTTGAGGTACGACACGGTATGGGGACGCTCTTGCTTCTTCAGCTTGATGATTCGCATGCATCTATTTTCATCTGCTACACATTCGACCACAAGCGAGACTTTCTACGCTAAACCATTTAGACTGGCTTACATGTTGGACCTGAACCGGCTCAAGGCACTTCACGCTGTGCACGTCTACGGGTCGGTCGGAGCGGCCGCCGACGCGCTGATGGTCACCCCCTCGGCGGTCTCCCAGCAGATCGCCAAGCTGGAGCGGGAGACCGGCGCCACGCTCATGGAGCGCAACGGGCGCGGCGTGCGGCTCACCGACGCGGCGGGCCTGCTCGCCGAGCACGCCGAGCGCATCCTCGCCCTGGTCGAGACCGCGGAGGCCGACTTCGAGGCGCTGCGCGGCGAGGTCGTCGGCCGGCTGAACGCCGCGGCCTTCCCCACAGCCTCGCGCGGCCTCATGCCCGGCGCCCTGGCGGCGCTCAGGAAACGCCACCCTGAGCTGTGGGTGCAGTTGCACGAGCGCGAACCCGAGCGGGTCGTGCGCGACGTGGCGAGGGGCGAGCTCGACCTGGGGGTGATCCAGGACTGGCTCAACCGGCCCATGGCCATCCCCGAGGGCCTGTCCAGGGCCACGCTGCTCGACGACATCGCCGACGTCGCGATCCCCGCCGACCACCCGCTGGCGGGCAGCAGGGAGCTTGAGCTGGCCGACCTGCGCGGCGAGCGGTGGATCAGCGGCTCGCCCGGCACCGTCTGCCACGACTGGCTGGTGTTCACGCTGCGCAGCGCCTCGGTCGAGCCGGTGATCGCCTGCATGGCCGAGGAATATCCGACCCAGCTCGCGCTCGTGGCCGCCGGGCTGGGCTGCGCGATCGTGCCGCGGCTCGGACGTGACTGCGTGCCCGACGGCGTACGCCTCGTCCCCCTCAGACCGCGCCAGTCGCGCCGCATCTACGCGATCTGGCGCGCCGACGCCGCCCGCCGGCCCGCGATCAAGGCCATGGTCGACGCGCTCGCCGAGGCGAGCAGGACACAGGAGAACGCCTGGGCCGTCAGCTGAGCGTGACGGCCACGATGCCGCCGACGATCACGCCGGCCGCCAGCAGCCGGCGTCGTACGTCGCCCTCGGCCAGCAGTCGCCCGCCGAGCACGACGCCGATCAGCACGCTGATCTCGCGGGCCGGCGCCACCACGCTCACCGGCGCCATCGTGAAGGCGAACAACACCAGGACGTACGAGACGAAGATCAGCACCGCCGTCCCCACGATCCGGGACCGGTGCTCGCGCCACACGGGCAGCACCAGCTTGCGCCGCGTGCCCAGCACGACGGGCGCGAGCACGAGGGCACGCATGGCCTCGCCGAGATAGTTGAGCATCAGTGGCGCCACCGCGAACGCGCTCACCACCTGCGAGTCCCACACCGTGTAACCCGCGATGAACACCCCCGTGAGCAGCCCCGGCGCCACCTCCTTGAGCCCGACCTTCGCCGAGCCGCCGCTGAGCATGAACACGCCCACCCCGACCAGCACGATCCCCGCCACGCCGGCGGGCGACGGACGCTCCCCGAGGAACAACACGGCCGCCAGGCTGGCCAGCATCGGCCCCGTGCCGCGCGCGACCGGGTAGACGACCGACAGGTCCGCGGCGCCGTACCCCCGCTGCAGCAGCACGAAATAGCCCAGGTGCAGGGCCATGCTGACGCTGATCACGGCGAGGTTCTGCCAGGTCGGGACGGTGCCCGTGACGACGAGGAAACCGGCGAACAGTGGGGCCCACACGACGGCGGCCGCGACCGCGACGAGCCAGACGAAGACGAGGCCGTCGGCCCCGGAGGCCTTCTTGCTCAGCACGTTCCACGAGGCGTGGGCGACGGCGGCGACCAGAATGAGGACGAGTGCCCATGGACTCAACCCGGCGCCTCCCCTCAGGGGGCCGACCTTACCGTCGGGTGAACGCCGGGCGAACACGGGGGCACGAGGGCTCGGCGCGTGGTGCGGTACGGCCGAGCGGATAGGCTGTGCCACACCATGGCTGAAATGACCGTCGTCCACCTTCTGCGCCACGGTGAGGTGCACAACCCCAAAGGCATTCTCTACGGCAGGCTGCCCGGCTACCACCTGTCCGAGACCGGCCGGCTCATGGCCGAGACGGTCGCCAAGGCGGTCGGCGGCCGTGACATCGTCGCCGTCTACAGCTCGCCGCTGGAGCGGGCGATGGAGACCGCGGCGCCGCTCGCCGACAGGCTCGGTCTCGAGATCACGCAGGACCTCCGGCTGATCGAGGCCGGCAACCTGCTGGAGGGCCGCACGGCCGGCCCCGGCCTGGCGTTGCTGCGCAACCCCCGCAACTACCGCTATTTCTGGAATCCGCTCCGTCCGTCCTGGGGCGAGTCCTATCCGGCCATCGTTCAGCGCATGCGCTCGATGATCGACGACGCCAGGGCGGCGGCGCGCGGGCACGAGACGGTGCTCGTCAGCCACCAGCTCCCCATCTGGGCGATCAGGATGGCCGCCGAGCGGCGCAGGCTCTGGCACGACCCCCGGCGCAGGCAGTGCGCGCTGGCGAGCCTCACCACGTTCACGTTCGACGGAGGCCGGCTGGTCAGCGTGGGCTACAGCGAGCCCGCCGGTTCGCTCGATCCCGGCCCCTCCGTTCCCGGGGCCTGAGGCGCTCCCCGGTGTGCCGGGCGGGCCGTGCCGCCGGTAGAGTTGCAAGCTCTACCGGTTGTAGTACAAGGAGATCTTCCTCCGTGCGCACCAAGTCCATCTCTCTCGTTCTCCTGGCTGCGGTGCTCGCCGGCTGCGCGGGCAACCAGAGCGGCCAGCCGCAGACGGGTGACACCCGTTTCGTCGCGGGCGACGGGAAGATGCAGGTGTTCGAGGCGGGCGAACGCAAGCCGGCGCCCGCGATCGAGGGCCCCACGCTCGACGGGGGCACCGCGTCGCTCGCCGCGCACAAGGGCAAGGTCGTGGTGCTCAACTTCTGGGCCTCGTGGTGCGGCCCGTGCCGGGCGGAGGCGCCCGTGCTCAAGGAGGTCGCCGCCAAGACCAAGGACAGCGGCGTCGAGTTCCTCGGCGTCGACTTCAAGGACCGCCAGGCCGACGCGCTGGCGTTCGAGCGCACCGAGAAGACCGGCTATCCCCACATCTTCGACCAGCCGGGCAAGGTCGCGCTGGCCTTCCAGGGCACGGTCCCGCCGGCCGCCATCCCCTCCACGCTGATCATCGACGAGCAGGGCAGGATCGCGGCCAGGGCGCTGGGCGCGGTGAAATACACTGACCTGCTCGACGCGGTGACCAAGGTGCGCGATGAATGACGTCGTCGCCTCGGGCTCGCTGCTGCTCGCCGTGCCGATCGCGGTGCTCGCCGGGGTGGTGTCCTTCCTGTCGCCGTGCGTGCTGCCGCTGGTGCCCGGCTACCTGTCCTACGTGACCGGCATGAGCGCCGACCCCAGACGGGGGCGGCTCGTGCTCGGCACGGTCCTGTTCGTGGCCGGGTTCGGGCTGGTCTTCGTGCTCAGCGGCGCCCTGTTCGGCGGGCTCGGCGCGGTCATGCTCGGCAACGCCGAGATCATCACGCGGGTGCTCGGCGTGCTCACCATCCTGCTCGGGCTGGCGTTCCTCGGCGCCGTGCCCGCGCTGATGCGCGACGTGCGCATCCACCGGCTGCCGTCCGCGGGCCTGGCGGGCGCGCCGCTGCTCGGAGTGGTGTTCGGGCTCGGGTGGACCCCGTGCATCGGACCTACGCTGGCGGTCGTGCTGGCGCTCGGGCTGAACGAGGGCAGCGCGGGGCGCGGGGCTCTGCTCGCGGTCGCGTACGCGCTCGGGCTCGGGCTGCCGTTCGTGGGGGCGGCGCTCGCCTACAGCAAGGCGCTGCGTACGTTCCGGGCCATCCGCAAACACTCGCGTGTGATCACGAGGATCGGCGGCGGCATGATGGTGGCCGTCGGCGTCCTGCTCGTGACCGGGCTCTGGGGAGAGATGATCGCGGCCATGCAGGGTCTGATCGGCGCCTTCGAGCCGGTGATCTGATGAGCGTCCAGGAGCTGGACAAGCCGCGTACGCCCAGGCCCGCCGGGCTCGGCCCGGTCGGCTGGCTGCGCTGGGGGTGGCGCACCCTCACCTCGATGCGGACGGCGCTGATCCTGCTGTTCCTGCTGGCGCTCGGCAGCGTGCCCGGCTCGGTGGTGCCGCAGCGCGGCGTCGAGCCCGGCAAGGTGGCCACCCTCTACGAGCAGAACCCGACGCTGGCCGAGTGGTACGACAAGTTCCAGCTCTTCGACGTGTTCGGCTCGGCCTGGTTCGCCGCCGTCTACCTGCTGTTGTTCACCTCGCTCGTCGGCTGCATCGTCCCGCGCACCGCGACCTACCTGCGTGAGCTGCGCCGCAAGCCGCCCGCCGCCCCGAAGCGGCCCGCCAGGCTGCCCCACTCGGCCACGTTCGACGGCGAGCTCACGGCCGAGCAGGCCGCACGGCGGCTGCGCAGGATGCGCTTCCGCGTCGCCACCGGCGACGGGTGGGTGTCGGCGGAGAAGGGTTACCTGCGCGAGACGGGCAACCTGTTCTTCCACATCGCCCTGCTGGGCATCCTGGTCGCGATCGGCGCCGGCTCGCTCTTCGGCTACCGGGGCAACGTCCTCGTCGTCGAGGGCGACGGGTTCGCCAACACGGTGGCCGCCTACGACCGGTTCATGCCCGGCAGCCAGGTGTCGGCGGAGTCGCTGGAGCCGTTCTCCTTCCAGTTGGCCGACCTCAAGGTCTCCTACCAGGTCACGGGCGAGAGGAAGGGCCAGGTGCTCGACTACTCGGCCCACCTGAAGGTCAACGACTCGCCCGAGGCGGAGGCCCGCGACTACGACCTCAAGGTCAACGAACCCCTCGACGTCGACGGCACCCAGACCTACCTGATCGGCAACGGCTACGCCCCCGTCTTCAAGGTCACCGACGGCAAAGGGCAGGTGGCCTTCGAAGGGCCCGTGCCGTGCCTGATCGAGGACAAGAACACGATGGCGTCCGGATGCGTGGTCAAAGCGCCCGACGCGCAGCCGGAGCAGCTGGGCTTCCTGCTGCGCTTCCTCCCCACCAGCGTGCCGCTGACCGACGGCAGCCACGTCTCCGCCTTCCCCGGCGAGCTCAACCCCGAGGTGCAGGTGCTCGGGGCGTTCTCCGGTGACCTGGGCGTGCGCTCAGGCCGGCCGCAGTCGGTCTACGAGCTGGCGCCGCCCGAGGTGATGAAGAAGCTCAACCCGCTGCTCATGGCCTCCGACACGCCGAAGCCGCTGGCCGTGGGCCAGTCGGTCGACCTGCCGGGCGGGGTGGGAAAGCTCCAGTTCACCGGGGTCAAGGAGTGGATCACGCTCCAGACGGCCTACGACCCGGGCCGCGTGCCCGCGCTGGTGGCCGGCGGCACCGCCGTCGTCGCCATCGCGCTGTCGCTGATGATCAGGCGGCGCAGGGTGTTCGTACGGATCGACGGCGGCAAGGTCGAAGTGGGCGGCCTGACCCGCACCGAAGGCTCCGCGGCGGGCTTCACCGAGGAGTTCGCCGACATTGTCCAGGCTCTATCAGCAGGAGAAAAGGATGTCCGCTGAGCAACTTGCCGAGCTGAGCGACCTTTTCGTCGTCGCCGCAGTCCTGCTCTACCTCGTCGCCATGATCGGGTTCGCGATCGAGCTCGCCTTCGGCCGGGCCCGTCCCGGCGTGGCCGGCCGGTCCGCGGACGGCCGGCTCGGCGCGAGGGAGCCGGTCGCGGTCGGCGCGGCGGCCGGAGAGCAGGGCCGCGACGCGGCCACGGGGCTCCCGGCGGACCACGTGGACGCGGGCGGCGCCGCGGCGTCCGAGGTCGACGGCGGCGCCGCGTCCGAGGGCGACGCCGTGGCCTTCCAGGGTGACGGCGGCGCGCCGCCGTCCAGGGCCGTGGCCAGGGCGGGAACGGCCGCTCTCGCGCTCGCCTGGCTCGGCTGGGCCGCCAACCTCGGCGCCATCGCCACGCGCGGCCTGGCCGTCGACCGGTGGCCCTGGGGCAACATGTACGAGTTCGTGGTGGCGATCTGCTTCGCCGCCGTGACCGCGTTCCTGCTCACCCAGTTGCGCGCGAACGTACGTTTCCTGGGGTCCTTCGTCATGGTCACCGCGGCGCTGGGTCTCGGCCTCGCGGTCAAGGCGTTCTACACCACCGCGGGGCCGGTGGTGCCGGCGCTCGACTCGTACTGGATCGCCATCCACGTCTCCGCCGCGATCGTCTCCAGCGGCCTGTTCATCATCGCGGGCGTGTCAGGCGTGCTCTACCTGCTGCGCGGCGACGGGCTCTCGCGGCTGCCGGACCGGGCCGACCTGGAGCGGGTGGCGCACCGGGCGATCGTGTTCGCGTTTCCCGTGTGGACGTTCGCCGTCATCGCCGGCGCCCTCTGGGCCGACCGCGCCTGGGGCCGCTACTGGGGCTGGGACCCCAAGGAGGTGTGGGCGTTCATCACGTGGGTCGCCTATGCCGCCTACCTGCATGCCAGGGTGACGGCCGGTTGGCGGGGGAGGTCGGCGACGATCGTGCAGTTGGTGGCCTTCGGTTGCCTCCTGTTCAACCTGATCGGGGTCAACATCTTCTTCGAGGGCCTGCACAGCTACGCCGATGTGAACTAACTGACGTCATCGCCGCGCATGCGGCGGTCGAGGTCGCGGAGGAAGTCGGGGTCGTCGTCCGGTCCCTTCGGCGTGCCTGGGCCCGGAGGGACGGGCCATGCCGCGCGGGGGGCCCGCGGACGGCCCCTGACCATCCACACCGCCCCGCCGATCAGCGGGATCAGCACGACTATCAGGATCCAGAGCGCTTTTGGTACGTTCCTCACTTCGTCTTCCGGCGTGGTGACCACGTCGAAGAGGGAGAAGAGCCAGAAGGCGAGCAGCCCCAGGCCGATTAGAACACCTGCCATGCCCGAACTGTAAGCCATCCTCAGCGTGATCGTGCCGCTTGATGTCCCATTTCGGGTGACTAGGGGAAGATCGACGTCGTACGGTGGAACCCGATGTGCCGGTCTGCATGGGCTTCATGGCGTTGAGAGGTGCGATGGCCTTTTCTCAGGACAAGGGCCGGCATCGACGCGGTCGTTGGTGGCGGCGCGGATCTTATCTCTTCTCCCGGCGCGGCGAGGCGCCTCCCGACTCCGAGCGTTCGTTCTGGTCCAACGCCCGTGAGAGGCGCAGGGAGGCCCGTGCGGCGGCCAAAGGACGTGAGGGCACGGACCGCCGCCGTCCGGCGGGCAGCGGCAAGCTCAGCGGGCGCCAGGAGCGCCCGTCCTGGCCGGGCGCCGACCAGCCGGAGCGCCGCACGTGGCCGGGGGCCGAGCAGCCGGAGCGCAGGTCCTGGCCGGGGTCCGAGCGCCCGGAACGCACGACCTGGCCGGGCGCGGAGCGGCAGGAACGCACGACCTGGCCGGCCGGTGAGGCGGGGCCGCCGCCGGGCCGCCGGGAGCGCCAGGTGACGTGGGACGCCTTCGCGGTGCGCGAGCGCCGCGCACGTCTGCCCGCCGCCGTGGCCGAGCGTCCCGCCTACACCTGGTACGACTTCGAGCTCGACGACGAGCCGCCCAGAGCGCAGCCGAACCGGCCCGACCAGCCTTCGATGGGCGACGGTTTACGCCACTGCGGCAGCCTGGAGCGGATCCTGCACCGCCAGTGGGACGTCAGGAGGGGGCCGCCGTCCCCGGAGGTCGTGCACGCGGTGGAGAGCCTCGCCCGGCTGCCCGACGGGCTGAAGGACAAGCTCGCGGCCGGACTCGAAGGCATCTACGTCGGCAAGGGAGGCGTGCCCGACCTCGACGACATGGGCTACTTACGCGGCGCCCCCCTGCCTTCGGGCCGCGCGACCTGGGACATCTGCGCGGGGGCGTACGGAGATCGCAAGATCGTGGTGGGCGACCGCCCCTCGCCCACACCTGACGTGATGATGCACGAGGTCGGCCACGCGATCGACGACGTCGACTCGGCGCACGGCGAGTGGGTCTCGGACTCGGCCGAGTTCGTGCAGCTCTACGAGACGGCCATGCCGGTGCTGGCCTCGATGTTCCACCGCCAGGGAGGCGGGCTGGGACGCAAGGAGTTCTTCGCCGACGCCTTCGCCGCGATCGCCTCACGCCAGCGTCCTGCCCTGGTGGACATGCTGGGGGGCGACACGCGGATGGCGCTCGACGTCATGCTGTTCTTCAACCGGCGCTACGGAATCTAGGTGGTCCACGATGTACGTCATCCGGCTCGCGGACGGGACGCTACGCGTACCGCAGAGCCTGACCAGCGAGGACGGTCGGCTGATCGGCAACGCGTACGTGGAGCTCCAACCCGGTGACCCCGATTATGAGACGTTCCTGCCCGAGGCGCTGACGGAGGAGGAGGCGGCCGAGCGCCGCCGGCGCTGGGAAGAGGAGAACGACGACCTGGAGCGGGAGTTCCTGGCCTTCAAGGCCGAGCAGGAGGGTGCCTGAGGGGGACGCGGACAGGCGCCAGCCACGGTCGGCGGATGGCGCCGCCCCGTGCTCACCGTACGGAAGTGTGGCCGGGAAGCACGCAACAGTTGATCCCGCCCGCGGTGATCCTGGCGGACAGGATCACCGACTGGACGGAATGTCAGACGCGCGGGGACTCACCTGCAGGCCTGTCGGCCGTGAGAACGTCCTCGCCTCGGAGAAGGGCGTGGACTTCCGACTCGCGGAAGCGCCGGTGCCCTCCGGGGGTGCGGATACTGCTGATGCGGCCTGCCGCAGCCCAGCGCGTAACCGTCTTTGGGTCTACCCGGAAGAGGGCGGCAACCTCTCCTGGGGTCAGCAGACGCTCGCTGCTACTCTCCACCAATCTCTCCCCCTCGCATCCCGCTTCCTGCCAGCGGGCGGACAGGTAACCAGTGTGTCGAGCGAAGCCTGATTTATCCGTGGTTTTCTACAAAGATCACGGGTTGTTATCAGCTGACTGCCCGATTGTTATATGATAGAGCCTCTTTGGGGCTCTCGTGGGTGTTTCTTTACGAAACTCCCTGACTGGGACAGTAGCAGTGCTCGCGTCTGATGCGAAGAGCGACCGCACCACAGGTCCGAGTAACCTCGAACCTGTGCGTCCCGTTCTCGTTTACACCGCGTCGCGGATCGGCCTGTTTCTGGTGACCCTGGGTGTGCTGTGGCTGCTCGGGCTGAGTAACCCGCTGGTGCTGATCATCTGCTCATTCTTGATCAGTGGCGTGGCGAGCTACGTCCTGCTGTCCAGGCAGCGTGACGCCATGAGTGCGCGCATCAGCGACAAGGTCGACCGGCCGAAGCCGCAGAACGACTAGGGCAGGGGGAACATGCCAATCCGGGCATGGTACTCCCGTCCGAGTCTCGTCGTGTCGCTACCGACAAGTAGTCCGGTGGGGTGCGCGTAAAACGCCTTCACGCCGATCCCGCGCTCGCGCGTGGGATTCCAACTGAGCGCCTTTCCTGTACGCGGATGAATGGCGCCGATGCCGGGCCGTGACACCGCTCCGGGGCCGGCCGAGTCGTGGCCCTTGGGATTGTCCAGCCAGCGCTGGTGGCCGCCCACATAGACCGCCGCGCCCGTCACCGAGACCGCGTAGAGCGAATCGCCTCCCGTGCTGTTCACCCAGGTCGGCTTGATGCGGGAGCCCTTGGCGTAGGTCTCGAATCTAGCGGTCGTGTCGCACATGCCGCCCCTCGGGCCGCCCGTGGTGACCACCGCGAAATAGCGGCCGTCGGGGGAGAAGTCGAGACCGCGCACGTACGACGGGAACGCGGCCATGCACTTGCGTGCGTACACGTCGGTGCGCCACGGCGCCACCTTCGCCGTGCGCCCGCCGACGTCGACCAGCCCGAGCTGCGGCCTGGAGGCGCCGTCGAGCGTCGTGAACGTGCCGTCGACGATGAGCCTGTCGCGTGAGAGTGCCAGCGCGTAGACCTTCACCCGCCTGGTCAGTGGCTTGCCCGGCGTGACGGTGAAGCCGGGGTCGGCCGCGCCGGTGACCGCGTCGAGCCTGGCCAGCCCGGTGCGCGGGCTGACGAAGTCGCCGCCGACGTACAGCTGGGAGCCCTGACGGGCCAGCGTGGTGACCGTGCCGCCGCCGATGCGCGGCGCGAAGCCGGGCACCGGCGCGCCGTCGGAGAGGCGGAGCCGGGCCAGTGCCCTGGCCGGCTCGTTGTTGACCCCGTGGAACTGGCCGCCGACGTAGACGGTGCCGCGCTCTCCCGCGGCCAGGCCGTGGACCGCGCCCGGGATGACGGGCGCGAAGTCCTCGAGGACGCGGCCGGTGGCCAGGTCGTAGGCGAACAGGTTGGCGCGCGGGTAGGTGGTGGTGCGGGCGGCGTCGGCGACCTCGCTGAAGGCGCCGCCGACCACGACGGTACGGCCCACGACGGCGATGGCGTTGACGATGCCGTCGAGCACGTGAGGGGTGCTGTCGATCGGGTCGGCCAGCACGACGCGGGGATGCGCAGTGGGAGCCGAGGCGATGATCGCCGCAAGGGCGAGACGGGCAAGCATTCGCCAATTTCTAGCAGACGTTGCGTAATGGAGTGGATACTTTCCGTCGATTCTCCCGATAGCCATATGGTGTGGGCATGACGCGCGCTCAGTTGGACAAACAGCCGGACGAGGTCGCCGCGATGTTCGATCGCACCGCCCGGCGTTACGATCTGGTCAACGACGTGATCTCCCTCGGGCAGGTCAGGCTCTGGCGCAAAGCGGTGGCCGCCGCGGTCGACGCGGGGCCCGGGGAGATCGTTCTTGACCTGGGAGCCGGCACGGGCACCTCGACCGACACGTTCACCTCGCTGGGCGCGCGGGCGATCGCCTCCGACTTCTCCCTCGGCATGCTCCGCACCGGCGTACGCCGCCATGGCGGCAACGCGCTGACGGGGCAGGGGGTGCCGTTCGTCGCGGGTGACGCGATGCGGTTGCCGTTCGCCGACGGCTCTTTCGACGCGGTGACGATCTCGGTGGCGCTGCGCAACGTGCACGACACCACGCGGGCGCTCGAGGAGATGTTGCGGGTGACCAGGCCCGGCGGGCGCCTGGTGATCCTGGAGTTCTCGCACGTCACTTTCGCGCCGTTCGACATGGTCTACCGCGAATATCTGATGAAGCTGCTGCCCAAGGTGGCCAAGGTGTTCGGGTCCAACGACGACTCCTACGAATATCTGGCGGAGTCGATCCGCGACTGGCCCGACCAGCCGACGCTGGCGCGGATGATCCAGGACGCCGGCTGGGAACGGGTGGCCTGGCGCGACCTCACGATGGGGATCGTCGCCATGCACCGGGGGTTCAAGCCCGCCTGAGCTCGATGGTGATCAGGTGCGCATATCGGTGGTGCCGGTAGATGGTCACCTCCTTCGCGAAGCAGGCGACCCTGATCTCGGGGATGTAGTCCTCGAACATCTCCGGCGTCATGCCGGAGGGCGTTCCCGTGCAATTCCCGCGGGGATGATGGCGTGGACTCTTTCCGGGACGAAAGCAGACCTTCCCGGTGAGGATTGCCCGGTAGTTTAAACGGGCATAATCGTTGAATTCCTTGGGAGGAGCCCGAGTGGTCGGGGAAATCAATCCGACACTCCGCCGCCGGAAGCTCGCTGCCGAGCTGCGGCGACTTCGCGAGGAGGCAGGGCTCCACGGCGTGCAGGTCGCGCGGTCCTTACGCTGGTCGACCTCGATCTCCCGTCTCGAAACAGGACAGGTGGCCCCTTCGGCCAAGGACGTGGCCCGGCTGCTCAAGCACTACGGCGTCGACGACGAGCTCAGGGGCCCGCTGCTGGAGCTCGCCCACGGCGAGACCAAGGGGTGGTGGGACGCCTACGCCGACGTGTTCGCCGACGCCGTCGTGGAACTGTTCGGCCTGGAGGACGGCGCGAGCAGGGTCAGGGCCTGGGATTCCTTCAGCCTCCCCGGGCTGCTGCAGACACGTGACCACGCCGAGCAGATGGGCTTTCTGGCCCGCATGGTCGAGATGGCGCCGCCCGGCAAGATCGAGCGCAGGACCCGTGCGAGGCTGCGCCGGCAAGGGGTACTGCTGAAGGACCCGCCGCTCGACTATTCCGTCGTGCTCGACGCCGGAGCTTCGGCGACGCGGACGCCAAGGTGATGAGTGAGCAACCATCCCGTTTTCACGTTGTCGGAGGACGAGGGGACGGTCCTGCAGTACTCCCTGGCCTTCGACGGACTTCTGGACCAGGCGCTGAGCGAGGAGGAGACGCGCGCCTTCATCGCCTCGCTGGCCGGTCTCTAAAGTGATCGTTTTGTGACCGCAATGGTTCATTCCGCAGACCTGTTTCGGCTGCGTCCGTGCACCGTCCTTCATTACTGTGACCGGAGTGACGTTCGAGGCTGGGGAGGACGCCGTCCGATGAACGATCGTGTCCTGTCGGATGGCTGGCGCAAGAGCTCCTTCAGCGGGGCGGCGGGCGAGTGCGTCGAGTCCGCCAGGAGCGTCAGCGGGGAGATCCTGATCAGCGACTCCAAGGACCCCTCCGGGCCGGCCCTGGTCTTCACTCCTGGCGAGTGGCGGGCTTTCGTCAAGGGGGTCCGGAACGACGAGTTCGACGTTTGACGGTCCCCGGCGCGCAGGTCAAGGCCCTTCGTCAGGACGAAGGGCCTCGTTGTGTCCGCGAAGTGCCCCCCGACTGCCACTTTGTGCACGAAAAGCAGTAGACTTCGGGCCGACAAGTTTGTGAAGGGGTTCACAAAGGAACGAAGGCGCGACACCCCAAGGCCTTCGAGCGTGTAGGACAGGACAGTCCAGTGACCGTGCCAGCAGCCCGACCTCAAGCGCAGGAGCTCCCACCTCAAGAGCTGAGCCGACGGAGTGGCGCTGACGCGACCAGGGGCACAGCCGACGCTGATGTCATCGTTGTCGGCGCCGGCCCAGCCGGATCTGCCACCGCCTTCTACCTCGCTCAGGCCGGCCTCGACGTGCTGGTCCTGGAGAAGACCAGGTTCCCCCGGGAGAAGGTCTGCGGCGACGGCCTGACGCCCAGGGCGGTCAAGCAGCTGCTCAACATGGGGGTCGACATCGACGCCCCCGGCTGGGTCAGGAACAAGGGCCTGCGGGTCGTGGGCGGCGGCCTGCGGTTCGAGCTGGACTGGCCGCAGCTGGAGCGCTTCCCCGACTTCGGGCTCGTACGCACCCGGCAGGACTTCGACCAGATCGTCGCGGCCACGGCGGTGAAGATGGGCGCGCGCCTCATGGAGGGCGTCACCGTCACCGGTCCCGTGCTCGACGACCGCAGCGGCCACATCGTCGGGGTCACCACCAAGGACGGCCGTAAGTTCCGCGCCCGCGTGGTCGTGGCGGCCGACGGCAACAGCACCCGCCTCGCCCTCGGCATGGGGCTGCACAAGCGCGAGGACCGCCCGATGGGCGTGGCCGTGCGCACCTACTTCGAGAGCCCCCGCCACGACGACGACTACCTGGAGACGTGGCTGGAGCTGTGGGACGGCGACACGCTGCTGCCCGGCTACGGCTGGGTGTTCGGCGTCGGCGACGGCACCGCCAACGTGGGGCTCGGCCTGCTCAACACCAGCGCGCAGTTCAAGAACATCGACTACCGCGACCTGCTCAGGCGCTGGTGCCGGTCGATGCCGGCCGACTGGGGCTTCACCGAGGAGAACATGACGGCGCCCATCCGCGGCGCCGCGCTCCCGATGGCCTTCAACAGGCAGCCGCACTACACGCGCGGCCTGATGCTCGTGGGCGACTCCGGCGGCTCGATCAACCCGTTCAACGGCGAGGGCATCGCGTACGCCATGGAGACCGGCGAGATCGCCGCGGAGATCATCGCAAAGGCCCTCAGGGGCGCCACTCCCGCGCAGCGCGAGCGGACCCTGCGGACTTACCCCCGCGTGCTGAAAGACGCATACGGTGGTTACTTCACTCTCGGCAGATGGTTCGTCGAGGCGATCGGGAAGCCGGGCGTGATGCGCCTCGGCACCAGGCACGGGCTGCCTCACCCGAGGCTGATGCGCTTCGCGCTCAAACTCCTTGGTAATCTCACCGACCGGCGAGGCGATGCGTCGGACAAGATCATAAACGCACTCTCGAAGGTCGCGCCACCAGCATGAATCTCAGAACTGACAGATCCGGCTGCGCGCCCGCGCGCGCGGCGACTCCAGAGGAGGCGTAGCGATGGACCTTTACGTGCCCATCCTGGTGCTCGCCGTTCTCGCGGGGGGCTTCGCGATCTTCTCGGTCGCCATCGCTCCCTTCACCGGCCCGAAGCGCTGGAACCGCGCCAAGCTCGACGCCTACGAATGCGGAATCGAGCCGACGCCCCAGCCGGTCGGTGGCGGACGGTTCCCGCTCAAGTACATGGTCACCGCGATGCTCTTCATCGTGTTCGACATCGAGATCATCTTCCTCTATCCGTGGGCGGTCTCGTTCGCGCCTGAGCTGAACGACGCGGGCCAGACGATCTCTCCGGGGCTGGGGCTGTTCGCCCTGGTGGAGATGCTGCTGTTCATCGTCACCGTGCTCGTCGCCTACGCGTACGTGTGGCGCCGCAAGGGTCTGGACTGGGACTGAAAATGGGACTTGAAGAGAAACTCCCCAGCGGGTTCATCCTCAGCACCGTCGAGGCGGCCGCCGGATGGGCACGCAAGAACTCCGTGTGGCCGGCCACGTTCGGCCTCGCCTGTTGCGCCATCGAACTGATGGCCACCGGTGGCCCCCACTACGACCTGGCGCGCTTCGGCATGGAGCGCGCTTCGGCGTCTCCTCGCCAGGCTGACCTCATGATCGTCGCCGGGCGGGTGTCGCAGAAGATGGCGCCCGTGCTGCGCCAGATCTACGACCAGATGGCCGAGCCGAAGTGGGTCATCTCCATGGGGGTCTGCGCCTCCAGCGGCGGCATGTTCAACAACTACGCCATCGTGCAGGGCGTCGACCACATCGTGCCGGTCGACATCTACCTGCCCGGCTGCCCGCCGCGGCCCGAGATGCTGATCGACTCGATCGTGAAGCTGCACGACAAGATCCAGAACACGAAGTTCGGCGCGCACCGCGCCAAGCAGATCGACGAGCTCGAACTGCGGGCGCTGCGTACGCTGCCGCTGATCGACCAGGGGGCATCGAAGTGACCTCGCCCGACAACCTCCCTGGAAGCCCGGACAGCGGGCAGACGCCCGAGGCGGCGGTTCCCGCGGTGCCCGAGGCGCCCGTCGCCAGGCACGGCATGTTCGGGGCCGAGGACTCCGGCGACACCTCCGGCTACGGCGGCCTCGTCGTACGCCGGCCGCCCCAGATCTCGACGCCCCGCCCGTACGGCGGCTACTTCGACGAGATCGTCGACGCGCTCGCGCTCGACGACGCGATCGAGCGGGTCGTCGTCGACCGCGGCGAGCTCACCCTGCACGTCAAGCGCGAGCGCCTGGTCGAGGTGTGCCGGAAGCTGCGCGACGACCCGGCGCTGCGGTTCGAGCTTTCGCTCGGCGTGTCCGGCGTGCACTACCCGCACCTGAAGGGTGAGGAACTGCACGCGGTCATCCACCTGTGCTCGATCACCTACAACCGGCGTGTGCGCGTCGAGGCCGCCTGCCCCGACGAGGACCCGCACATACCATCGACGGTGGGCGTCTACCCTGGTCATGACTGGCATGAGCGGGAGGCGTACGACTTCTTCGGGATCGTCTTCGACGGCCATCCGGGCCTGACCCGGATCATGATGCCGGACGACTGGGACGGCCACCCGCAGCGGAAGGACTACCCGCTGGGCGGCATCCCGGTCGAATACCGGGGCGCCACCATCCCCTCGCCCGATCAGAGGAGGTCGTACGCGTGAGCGAGCGTGTCGAGCTGAGCGACGACCGGTGGGAGGAACTCTCGTGAGCACGGCTTATGACGAGGCGACCGAGGGCAGGGTCTACTCGGTCACCGGGGCCGACTGGGACCAGGTCGTGTCCGGCGTGCGCGAGTCGCAGGACGAGCGCCTGGTCGTCAACATGGGCCCGCAGCATCCGTCCACGCACGGCGTGCTGCGGCTGGTGCTGACCCTCGACGGTGAGACGGTCACCGAGGCGCGCGGCGTCATCGGCTACCTGCACACCGGCATCGAGAAGAACATGGAATACCGGACGTGGACGCAGGGCACCACGTTCGTGACCCGCATGGACTACCTCGCGCCGATCTTCAACGAGACCGCCTACTGCCTGGGCGTGGAGAAGCTGCTCGGCGTCGAGGACCGCATCCCTGACCGGGCGCAGGCCATCCGCGTGATGATGATGGAGCTCAACCGCATCGCCTCGCACCTGGTGGCCATGGGCACGTTCGGGATGGAGCTGGGCGCGACCACGCCGTTCCTGTTCGGCTACCGCGACCGCGAAATGGTCATGGACCTGTTCGAGTACATCACCGGCCTGCGCATGAACCACGCCTACATCAGGCCGGGCGGTGTGAGCGTCGACCTGCCGGCGGGCGCGGTCGACAAGGTCGGCGAGTTCCTCAAGGAGATGCCCAAGCGGATCAAGGACATCCGCAAGCTCCTCGACGAGAACCCGGTCTACCTGCGCCGCACCCAGGACGTCGCCTACCTCGACCTGACCGGCTGCATGGCGCTGGGCATCACCGGCCCGATCCTGCGCGCCGCGGGCCTGCCGTGGGACCTGCGCAAGTCGCAGCCCTACTGCGGCTACGAGACGTACGAGTTCGACGTCCCGACCCAGCGTGGGTGCGACGTCTTCTCGCGCTACCTCGTCAGGATGAGCGAGATGGAGGAGTCCCTCAAGATCGTCGAGCAGGCGCTCGACCGCATCGCGGGGCCGCTCAAGGGCGACCCGGTGATGATCGAGGACAAGAAGATCGGCTGGCCCGCCCAGCTCGCGCTCGGCCCCGACGGGTTCGGCAACTCGCCCGACCACATCGCCCACATCATGGGCACCTCGATGGAGGCCCTCATCCACCACTTCAAGCTGGTGACCGAGGGCTTCAGGGTGCCGGCGGGGCAGGCGTACGCGAGCATCGAGTCGCCCAAGGGCGAGCTCGGCGCGCACGTGGTCAGCGACGGCGGCACCCGCCCCTACCGCGTGCACTTCCGCGAGCCGTCCTTCTGCAACCTGCAGAGTTTCCCCGCGATGGCCGAGGGCGGCCAGGTCGCCGACGTGATCGCCGCGGTGGCATCTATCGACCCCGTCATGGGAGGTGTGGACCGGTGACTTATGCACCGGATGTCCGGGAGCGTCTCGAACGGGACGCCAAGGAGATCATCGGGCGCTACCCGAAGACCCGGTCGGCGCTGCTGCCGCTGCTCCACCTCGTGCAGTCGGAGGACGGCTACGTCTCCGACGACGGGCAGGAGTTCTGTGCCGAGATGCTCGGCATCAGCAAGGCCGAGGTCACCGGCGTCGCCACCTTCTACACCATGTACAAGCGCAAGCCGGCCGGCGACTATCACGTCGGCGTCTGCATCAACGCGCTGTGCGCGGTCATGGGCGGCGACCAGATCTGGGAGGAGCTGTCGGAGCACGTCGGCGTCGGCCACGACGAGGCGACCCCCGACGGCCGGGTCTCGCTGGAGCGCCTGGAGTGCAATGCGGCCTGCGACTTCGCCCCCGTCATGATGGTCAACTGGGAGTTCTTCGACAACCAGACGCCCGAGTCGGCCAAGCAGCTCGTCGACGACCTGCGCGACGGCAAGGACGTGCGGCCGACCCGCGGCCCGAAGAGGCTGTGCACCTTCAAGGAGGCCTCGCGCGTGCTCGCGGGCCTGCCCGACGGCCTGGCCGGCGACGGCCCCTCGGCCGCCGGACCCTCGCTGGAGGGGCTTAAGGTCGCCAAGGCCAACGGATGGAAGGCCCCTGAGGCATGAGCGTCACTCTCACCCCGGTCCTGACCGCGAAGTGGGACAGGCCCGACTCCTTCACCCTCGACGGCTACGGCGAATATGAGGCGGCCAAGAAGGCGCTGGGCATGGAGCCCGACGCCGTCATCCAGGCCGTCAAGGACTCCGGGCTGCGCGGCCGCGGCGGAGCGGGCTTCCCGACCGGTATGAAGTGGGGGTTCATCCCGCAGGGCGACGGCAAGCCGCACTATCTCGTCGTCAACGCCGACGAGTCGGAGCCGGGCACCTGCAAGGACATCCCGCTGATGATGGCCAACCCGCACGCGCTGATCGAAGGCGTCATCATCACGTCGTACGCGATCCGGGCCAACCACGCCTTCATCTATGTGCGCGGCGAGGTGCTGCACGTGATCAGGCGGGTGCAGGCGGCCGTGCGGGAGGCGTACGAAAAGGGTCTTCTCGGCACCGACATCCTCGGCTCCGGCTATGACCTGGAGCTGGTCGTGCACAGCGGCGCGGGCGCCTACATCTGCGGCGAGGAGACGGCGCTGCTGGACTCGCTCGAAGGCTACAGAGGTCAACCGCGGCTCAAGCCTCCGTTCCCGGCCGTGGCGGGTCTCTACGCCTCGCCCACTGTGGTGAACAACGTGGAGTCCATCGCCAGTGTTCCCTCGATCATCGGCAACGGCGCCGACTGGTTCGCCGGGATGGGCACCGAGAAGTCCAAGGGCTTCGGCATCTTCTCGCTGAGCGGCCACGTCACCCGGCCCGGCCAGTACGAAGCGCCGCTCGGCATCACGCTGCGTGAGCTGCTCAGCATGGCGGGCGGCATCCGCGCCGGGCACCGGATCAAGTTCTGGACCCCGGGCGGCTCCTCCACGCCGATCTTCACCGACGAGCACCTCGACGTGCCGCTCGACTTCGAGGCGGTCGGCGCCAAGGGCTCGATGCTCGGCACCCGTGCCCTGCAGATCTTCGACGAGACCACCTGCGTGGTCCGTACGGTGCTGCGCTGGACGGAGTTCTACGCCCACGAGTCGTGCGGCAAGTGCACGCCGTGCCGCGAGGGCACCTACTGGCTCAAGCAGGTGCTGAAGCGCCTGGAGGCGGGGCAGGGCACCGAGGACGACCTGGCCACGATCACCGACATCGCGGACAACATCCTGGGCCGGTCGTTCTGCGCGCTGGGCGACGGCGCCACCAGCCCGATCCACTCCTCGGTGAAGTACTTCCGCGATGAGTACCTCAAGCACTTCGAGATCGGCGGCTGTCCGTTCGACCCGAAGAAGTCCACTCTCTGGGGTGAGCAGTGACCGTCGTAGAGACCGAAACGAACCTGGTGACCCTGACCATCGACGGGTTCCAGGTCAGTGTCCCCAAGGGCACTCTGATCATCAGGGCCGCCGAGCTGCTGGGCATCCAGATCCCGCGGTTCTGCGACCACCCGCTGCTCGACCCGGCGGCCAACTGCCGGCAGTGCCTGGTCGACATCCCCGACGCGGGCAACGGCCGCGGCTTCCCCAAGCCGCAGCCGTCGTGCGCGATCGAGGTCGCCGAGGGCATGGTGGTGCAGACGCAGCTCACCTCGCCGGTCGCCGAGAAGGCGCAGCGCGCGGCCATGGAGTTCCTGCTGCTGAACCACCCGCTCGACTGCCCGGTCTGCGACAAGGGCGGCGAGTGCCCGCTGCAGAACCAGGCCATGTCCAACGGCCGCGGCGAGTCCCGGTTCCAGGAGCAGAAGCGCACCTTCCCCAAGCCGCTGCCGCTGTCGACGCAGGTGCTGCTCGACCGCGAGCGCTGCGTGCAGTGCGCACGCTGCATCCGCTTCTCCGACCAGATCGCCGGTGACCCGCTCATCGAGTTCTTCGAGCGCGGGGCCAAGGAGCAGGTGCGTACGGCCGACGGCAAGCCGTTCAACTCCTACTTCTCCGGCAACACGGTGCAGATCTGCCCGGTGGGCGCGCTGACCGGCGCCGCCTACCGGTTCCGGGCCCGCCCGTTCGACCTGGTGTCCACGCCGAGCGCGTGCGAGCACTGCGCCTCCGGCTGCAGCATGCGCACCGACCACCGGCGCGGCCGGGTCACCCGCCGCCTGGCGGGCAACGACCCGCAGGTGAACGAGGAGTGGAACTGCGACAAGGGCCGCTGGGCGTTCACGTACGCGCAGCAGCCCGACCGGCTGAAGACGCCGCTGGTCCGCAACGAGGAGGGCGTGCTGGTGCCCGCCTCGTGGCCGGAGGCGCTGTCAGTGGCCGCGCAGGGCCTGGCCAAGGCCCGCGGCAAGGCCGGCGTGCTGGTCGGCGGCCGGGCCACGGTCGAGGACGCCTACGCCTACGCCAAGTTCGCCCGGATCGCCCTGAACAGCAACGACGTCGACTTCCGCGCCAGGCCGCACTCCGCCGAGGAGGCCCAGTTCCTGGCGCACGCGGTGGCCGGCAAGGGCATCGAGATCAGCTACGCCGACCTCGAGAACGCCCCGCACGTGCTGCTCGTCGGGTTCGAGCCCGAGGAGGAGTCGCCGATCGTCTTCCTGCGCCTGCGCAAGGCGTGGATGAAGAAGGGGCTCAAGGTCACCGCGATCGCGCCGTTCGCGACGCCCGGCCTGGCCAAGATGGGCGGCACGCTCATCCGCACCGCTCCGGGCGCCGAGGCCGACGCCATCGGGGACCTGCTCGGCACGCTGGCCGAGGGCACGATCGTGCTCGCGGGCGAGCGCCTGGCCACCGTGCCCGGCGCGTTCTCCGCCCTGATCCGGCTCGCCAACGTCTCCGACGCCCGGCTGGCCTGGGTGCCGCGCAGGGCCGGCGAGCGCGGCGCGGTCGAGGCCGGCGCGCTGCCCAACCTGCTGCCGATCGGCCGCCCGGTCGACGACGAGACCGCCAGGGCCGAGGTGGCCAGGGCGTGGAACGTGGCCTCGGTGCCCGCCACGCCTGGCCGCGACACCGCCGCCGTCCTCGCCGCCGCTCGCGACGGCGAGCTGGACGCGCTGGTCGTCGGCGGCGTCGACCCCTACGACCTGGCCGACCCGGCGGCGGCGCTCGACGCGCTCGAACGTACGCCGTTCATCGTCAGCCTGGAGATCCGCGCGAGCGCCGTCACCGACCGCGCCGACGTGGTGCTGCCCGTCGCCGCCGTCCAGGAGAAGGGCGGCACGTTCGTCAACTGGGAGGGCAGGGGCCGCTCGTTCGAGGCGCCGCTCAAGGTGCCCGGCCTGCAGTCCGACATCGCGGTGATCGGCAACCTGGCCGACCGGATGGACGTGCACCTGGGCCTGCCCGACGCCAAGGCCGTGCGGCGGGAGCTGTCGGGCCTGGGCGCCTGGCGCGGCAGCCGCGTCACCGCCCCGCACACCGCCATCCGCGCCCAGGTCACCCCGTCGGCTGGCGAGGCCCTGCTGGCCACCTGGCACCTGCTGCTCGACGAGGGCAGGCTGCAGGACGGCGAGCCCTACCTGGCGGGCACCGCCCGCGAGGCCGAGGCGCTGGTCTCCGCGGTCACCGCCGCCGAGATCGGCGTCGTCGACGGCGACAAGCTCGTCATCGGCGGCTCGGGGGCCGACACCGTCACGCTGCCGGTGCGCGTCGCCGACCTGCCGGACCGCGTGGTCTGGGTGCCGGCCAACTCCGGCGGCTGCTCGGTCACACGCGACCTGCGCGCGGTGGCCGGCGACATCGTCACGATCGGGAGCGCCTCATGATGCACCTTCTCGCGGCCGATCCCACCCTTGCCGACTTCGGCAAGGACCCGCTGTGGATCACCATCATCAAGGCCGTGATGCTCTTCCTCTTCCTGATGCTGGGCATCCTGTTCGGCGTCTGGTTCGAGCGCAAGCTGATCTCGCGGATGCAGCACCGCTACGGCCCCAACCGGGCCGGCAAGTTCGGTCTGCTGCAGTCCGTGGCCGACGGCCTGAAGATGGGTCTGAAGGAGGACATCTTCCCGCGGACCGTGGACAAGGTCCTCTACCTGCTGGCGCCGGTCATCATGGTGGTGCCGGCGTTCCTGGCCTTCTCGATCGTGCCGTTCGCGCCGATGGTCAACCTGTTCGGCGTGCAGACGCCGCTGCAACTGGTCGACCTGCCGGTGGCGGTGCTGTTCATGCTGGCCATGGGCGCGGTGTCGGTCTACGGCGTGGTGCTGGCGGGATGGTCGTCGCGCTCGCCGTACGCGCTGCTGGGCGGGCTGCGGTCGGCGGCCCAGGTGGTCTCGTACGAGATCGCGATGGGGTTGTCGTTCGTGGCGATCTTCCTGTTCGCGGGGACGCTGTCCACCTCCGAGATCGTCAAGGCGCAGGGCGACACGTGGTTCGCGGTGCTGCTGATCCCGTCGTTCCTGATCTACGTGGTCTGCATGTTCGGCGAGGCGGCGCGCATCCCGTTCGACCTGCCCGAGGGTGAGGGCGAGCTGGTCGGCGGGTTCCAGACCGAATACTCCTCGTCGCTGAAGTTCGCTCTGATCATGATGGGCGAATACCTGCACACGTTCACCGCCTCGGCCATCGCGGTGACGTTGTTCCTGGGCGGCTGGCGGGCGCCGTGGCCGATCTCGCTGTGGGACGGCGCGAACGTCGGCTGGCTGCCGGTGCTCTGGTTCTTCATCAAGTTCGTGCTGACCTTCTGCTTCATCGTGTGGGTGCGCGCCTCGTTGCCTCGGGTGCGTTACGACCAGCTGATGGCGCTGGGCTGGAAGGTGCTGATCCCGGTCAACCTGGCGTGGATCCTGCTGGTGGCGGCGGTGCGCAACGTCGTGATCAACGAGGGCGACAGGATGATCGGCATCGGCCTGGGCGCGGTGATCGTGGTCGGGGCGCTGGCCATCTGGATGCGGTTCGACACCGTCAACCAGCGGCGCAAGGAGGCCAGGAAGGCGCAGGTGGAGGCCGAGTTCGAGGAACTGTCCAAGGAGCCGGTGGCGGGCGGCTTCCCGGTGCCGCCGCTTGATCTGCCGCACTACCACGGGGTGCAGCACAAGGAGATTCCCAGTGGGACTAACTGACTGGCTGAACCCCGTCAAGGGCTTCGGGGTCACCTTCCATACGATGTTCAAAAAGCCCGTCACGACGAACTACCCGGAGGAGAAGAGGCCGACGGCCCCGCGCTTCCACGGGCGTCACCAGCTCAACCGCTGGCCTGACGGGCTGGAGAAGTGCGTCGGGTGCGAGTTGTGCGCCTGGGCGTGCCCGGCCGACGCCATCTACGTCGAGGGCGCGGACAACACCGAGGAGGAGCGCTTCTCGCCGGGCGAGCGTTACGGGCGCACCTACCAGATCAACTATCTGCGGTGCATCCTGTGCGGGCTGTGCATCGAGGCCTGCCCGACCCGCGCGCTCACCATGACGAACGAGTACGAGCTCGCCGACAGCGACCGCGAGAGCCTCATCTACACCAAGGAGATGTTGCTCGCGCCGCTGACCCAGGGCATGGAGCAGCCGCCGCACCCGATGCGGCTCGGCGAGACCGAAGAGGACTACTACCGCCTGGGACGGACCAATGGGTGAGACCATCACTTTCTGGGTGCTCGCCGTCGTCTCCGTCGGCGCCGCACTCGGCATGGTCTTCAACAGGAAGGCCGTGTACTCCGCGCTGATGCTCGGCACCGTGATGCTCAGCCTGGCCGTCCTGTACGCCGTGCAGGACGCGCCCTTCCTGGCCGTGGTGCAGATCATCGTCTACACCGGCGCGATCATGATGCTGTTCCTGTTCGTGCTCATGCTCGTCGGCGTGGACTCCTCGGACTCCTTCGTCGAGACGCTCAAGGGCCAGCGGTTCTGGGCCGCCGTCGCGGCGCTCGGCTTCGTGACGCTGATCGGGCTGGCCATCGGCAACGCGGTCTTCGCCGACGAGGCGGGGCTCGCGCAGGCCACCGCGCAGGGCGGCTACATCCGCTCCATCGCGCTGCTGCTGTTCACGAAGTACGTCTTCGCGTTCGAGATCACCTCGGCGCTGCTGATCACCGCCGCGCTCGGCGCGATGGTGCTGGCGCACCGCGAACGACTCACCGACAAGGCCACGCAGAAGGACCTGTCCCGCGCCCGCTTCCTCGGCGACCACCCGTCGCCGCTGCCCGGCCCCGGCACGTACGCCAGGAACAACGCCATCGACATGCCGGCGCTGCTGCCGGACGGGTCGGTCGCGGAGTCCTCGGTCAACCGCTACATCGCGCGCTACGACGTCGAGCACGGCCACATGCCCGAGGACCCCAAGCTCGCCGCGGCCATCAGGCACCGGGCCGACGACGACGACGCGGACAGCGACGCCGAAGAGAGCAACGGGGTGACCAAGTGACCACGCACTACCTGATCCTTTCGGGGTTGTTGTTCGCCATCGGCGCGATGGGCGTGCTCGTCCGCCGCAACGCGATCGTGGTGTTCATGTGCGTGGAGCTCATGCTCAACGCCTGCAACCTCGCCTTCGTCACCTTCGCCAGGCAGGTCGGCAACCTGGAAGGCCAGATCATCGCGTTCTTCGTGATGGTGGTGGCCGCGGCCGAGGTCGTCGTCGGCCTGGCCATCATCGTGACGATCTTCCGAACCCGCAGGTCCGCGTCCGTCGACGACGCCAACCTGCTGAAGTACTAAGAGGTGACTGGTGGAATCTCATATCGCTGAGATCGCCCAGCACACCGGTGGCGTGATCGGGCTGTCCTGGCTGATGATCGCTTTCCCGCTCGTCGGGGCGTTCGTCCTGCTGGTGTTCGGCCGGTTCACGAACCGCTGGGGCCATCTGCTGGGCGTGGCCATGTCCCTCGCCTCGTTCGTCGTGGCGGTGCTGGCCTTCTTCGAGCTGGTCGGGTTCGGGGAGGAGCAGCGCCGGCGGGCCGTGCACCTCTACGAGTTCATCCCGGGCATGGTCGACATGGGGCTGCTGATCGACCCGCTGTCGGTCAGCTTCGCCCTCCTGATCACCGGTGTGGGCTCGCTGATCCACATCTACTCGATCGGCTACATGTCGCACGACGAGCACCGGCGCAGGTTCTTCGCCTACCTGAACCTGTTCGTGGCCGCGATGCTCCTGCTGGTGCTGGCCGACAACTATGTGGGCCTGTTCATCGGCTGGGAGGGCGTGGGCCTGGCCTCCTACCTGCTGATCGGGTTCTGGCAGTTCAAGCCGTCGGCGGCCACCGCGGCGAAGAAGGCGTTCGTCGTCAACCGCGTCGGCGACTTCGGCCTGCTGGTCGGCATGTTCCTCATCTGGACCACGTTCGGCACGCTCGCCTTCGGCGAGCTGAAGCCGATCACGTCCGAGAACCCGACCACGCTCGCCATCGGGCTGCTGCTGCTCCTCGGCGCGTGCGGCAAGTCGGCGCAGCTGCCGCTGCAGTCCTGGCTGCTCGACGCGATGGAGGGCCCGACCCCCGTGTCGGCCCTGATCCACGCCGCGACCATGGTCACCGCCGGCGTCTACCTCGTGGTGCGCTCGGGAGCGTTCTTCTTCCCCGAGGGCTCGGGGGCCGCGCTCGCCGTGGCCATCGTCGGCGCGGCCACGCTGCTCGCCGGTGCGATCATCGGTTGCGCGAAGGACGACATCAAGAAGGGCCTGGCCGGCTCGACGATGTCGCAGATCGGCTACATGATGCTCGGCGCGGGCATCGGCCCCGCGGGCTACGCCTTCGCGATCGGCCACCTGATCACGCACGGCTTCTTCAAGGCCGACCTGTTCCTCGGCGCCGGCTCGGTCATGCACGGCATGAACGACGAAGTCGACATGCGGAAGTACGGCGGGCTGCGCAAGTTCATGCCCATCACCTTCGCCACGTTCTTCATCGGCTACCTGGCGATCATCGGGTTCCCGCTGCTGTCCGGCTACTTCACCAAGGACGGCATCATCGAGACCGCGGTGCACCACCAGCCGATCCTCGGCTGGCTGGCCGTGCTCGGCGCGGGCATCACCGGCTTCTACATGTCGCGGATGGTCTTCATGACCTTCTTCGGCCAGAAGCGGTGGGCCGACGACGCCCACCCGCACGAGTCGCCGTCCGTCATGACCATCCCGCTGATGGTCCTGTCGCTCGGCGCGCTCGGCCTGGGCGCCTACCTCATCCTGAGCAACCGGCTGCTGTTGTTCCTCGCCCCGGCGGTGGGCCGGCCGGAGGAGCTGCCCGCCTTCCACTTCACCAGCACCCCCGGCCTGGCGACCCTGGCGCTCGTCGCGGTCGGCGCGGCCTTCGCGTGGATGAAGTACGGCCGGGCCGAGGTTCCGTCCGTGCAGCCGCGCGGCTCCTTCCTCACCACGTTCGCCCGGCGCGACCTGTACGGTGACGCGCTCAACGAGTCGCTCTTCATGCGTCCCGGCCAGTGGCTGACCCGCCTCGCGGTCTACTTCGACAACCGCGGCATCGACGGGATCGTCAACGGTCTGGCGGCGGGCATCGGCGGCAGCTCCGGGCGCCTGCGGCGGATCCAGACGGGCTTCGCCAGAACGTACGCGCTGTCCATCCTGATCGGTGCCGCCCTGCTGACCGGCGCCCTGCTCCTCGTTGGGAACATCTGATGTCACCCTGGCTTCCGATACTCATGGCGGTGCCCGTGCTGGGCGCCATCGTGGTGGCCCTGCTTCCCAAGGGCAGAGACAAGCTGGCCAAGCAGGTCACGTTGCTGGTCTCGCTGGCGGTGCTGGTCCTGACGGGCGTCATGGCCGCCGGGTTCAAGCCCAACGGCGAACGTTTCCAGTTCGTCGCCGAGTACGACTGGATCCCGAGCTTCGGCGTGAAGTTCGGCGTCGGCGTCGACGGCGTGGCGCTCGTGCTGATCGCTCTGTCGGTGGTGCTGGTGCCGATCGTGGTGCTGGCCTCCTGGCACGACGCCGACGGCGTCAAGACCGCCGACGGCACGGTCGTCGCGCCCAAGCGGTCGGTGAAGACGTACTTCTCGCTGCTGCTGGTGCTGGAGACGATGATGATCGGCGTCTTCGCGGCGACCGACGTCTTCCTCTTCTACGTCTTCTTCGAAGCCATGCTGATCCCGATGTACTTCATGATCGGCTCGTACGGCGGCGCCCAGCGGTCCTACGCGGCCGTGAAGTTCCTGCTGTACTCGCTGTTCGGCGGCCTGCTCATGCTGGTCGCGGTCATCGGGCTCTACGTGGTCGCGGGCAGCAAGACGTTCATGTTCCCCGAGCTCGTCGGCGCCATCCAGGACCCGACGATGCAGAAGTGGCTCTTCGGCGGCTTCTTCATCGCCTTCGCGATCAAGGCGCCCCTGTGGCCGGTGCACACGTGGCTGCCCGACGCGGCCGCGCAGGCGCCCGCCGGGGCCGCCGTGCTGCTGGTCGGCGTACTGGACAAGGTCGGCACGTTCGGCATGCTCCGCTTCTGCCTGGAGCTGTTCCCCGACGCCTCCAAGGCGTTCACGGTGCCGATCGTCGTGCTGGCGGTCATCAGCATCATCTACGGCGCCATCGTGGCCATCGGGCAGACCGACATGAAGCGGCTCATCGCGTACACGTCGATCTCGCACTTCGGGTTCATCGTGCTCGGCGTGTTCGCCATGTCGGCGGTCGCCCAGTCCGGCGCGGCCCTCTACATGGTCAACCACGGCTTCGCCACCGGCGCGCTGTTCCTGGCCGCCGGGTTCCTCATCGCCAGGCGCGGCTCACCGTTCATCGGCGACTACGGAGGCGTGCAGAAGGTCGCGCCGGTACTCGCGGGCTTCTTCCTCGTCGCCGGTCTGGCCGGGCTCTCGCTGCCGGGCCTGTCGTCCTTCGTGAGCGAGTTCATGGTCATGATCGGCACGTACTCGAGCCAGGCCCACGGGTCGGGTGCGCTGACGGCGGCCGCGATCGTCTCGGCTGTGGCCGTGATCCTGGCGGCCGTCTACATCCTGTGGATGGTGCAGCGGACCCTGAACGGCCCGACCGCCGAGCCGGTCAAGCCGTTCAAGGACGTCAACGCCCGCGAGGTCTGGGTGCTGGCTCCGCTGGTCGCCCTGATCATCGGGTTCGGTCTCTTCCCCAAGCCGCTGCTCGATGTGATCAACCCGTCAGTGCAACAGACGCTGACCAACGTGGGCGTACCCACCTCCACCATCGCTGAGAAGGGGACAGGTCAGTGAACACCATCCCAGCGCCGACGATCGAGTACGGCACGCTCGCGCCGCTGCTGGTGGTCTTCGGCGCGGCCATCATCGGCGTGCTCGTCGAGGCCCTGGCGCCGCGTTACCTGCGCAAGGCGATCCACATGCCGCTGACCCTGCTCAGCCTGGCCGGCGCGTTCGCGCTGGTCCTCGTGCAGGTCGTGCGCGGTCAGGTGTCCACCACGGCCTCCGCCATGGGCGCGCTCGCGGTCGACGGGCCCTCGCTGTTCATCTGGGGCGTCATCCTCGTCCTGTCGTTCGTGTGCGTGCTGCTCATCAACGACGAGGGCCACTTCGTCGCCTCGGCCGCGGCCGTGCCGGGCAGCGCCGCCGAGGAGGAGGCCGAGTCCGCGGGCGGCAGCCACACCGAGGTCTACCCGCTGGTCCTGTTCGCCGTGGGCGGCATGCTGCTGTTCCCGGCCTCGCACGACCTGCTGATGATGTTCGTGGCCCTCGAGGTCATGTCGCTGCCGCTCTACCTGCTGTGCGGCCTGGCCCGCCGGCGCCGCCTGCTCTCGCAGGAGGCGTCCATGAAGTACTTCCTGCTGGGCGCGTTCTCCTCGGCGTTCTTCCTGTACGGCACCGCCATGGTCTACGGCTACGCGGGCACCGTCTCGCTCCCGGGCATCAACGCGGCCCTGGCCCGCGGGGCCGCGCTCGACCCGCTGCTCATGATCGGGCTGGCGCTGCTCGGCGTCGGCCTCATGTTCAAGATCGGTGCGGCTCCGTTCCAGGCCTGGAAGCCCGACGTCTACCAGGGCGCCCCCACGCCGATCACCGCGCTGATGGCCTCCGGGACGCTCGTCGCGGCCGTGGGCGCCGTCCTGCGGGTGTTCTGGGTGGGTCTGGGCAACCTCGACTGGAACTGGCGGCCGGTCATCTGGGGCGTCGCCGCGCTCACGATGATCGTCGGCTCGATCCTGGCGATCACGCAGACCGACATCAAGCGCATGCTCGCGTACTCGTCCGTCGCGCACGCGGGTTTCCTGCTCGTCGGCGTGATGGCCACGTTCGGCGCCGCCGAGCAGAACGCCGGCTCGCTGAAGGCCGTGCTGTTCTACCTGGCGGTCTACGGCATCACCACGGTCGGCGCGTTCGCGGTGGTCACGCTGGTGCGCGACCCCGGCGGCGAGGCGGGGCACCTGTCGCGCTGGGCCGGACTCGGCAAGCGTGCGCCGATGCTGGCCGGGGTGTTCGCCTTCTTCCTGCTGGCCTTCGCCGGCATCCCGCTGACCAGCGGCTTCTTCGGGAAATACGCCGTGTTCGCGGCCGCTCTGCAGAGTGGCACGCAGCCCGGCGACTCGATGGGCGGCTGGATGGCGGCGCTGGTGGTCGTGGGCGTCGTGGCCTCCGCGATCGCGGCGTTCTTCTACGTCCGCGTGATCGTGCTGATGTTCTTCAACGAGCCCTCGGCCGACGGCCCGGCGATCGCGGTGCCCAGTATGGGAACCGTAGCCGTCATCGCCGTCTCCCTGCTGGTTACCGTAGGGGTGGGGCTCTATCCGGAGTCCGTGCTCGGTGTTGCTGACGACGCTGCTCGCAGCCTGTTCATTAGATAAGGGGATCCCGTATGTCCGCGCCTCCCGTGGTTGACCTTCCCATCGAGGACGAGCGGTTGGCGCAGGACGTGGCCAACGGACTGGCCGCGGTCGAGAAGCTGCTGCGTTCCTCGGTGGAGAGCGAGAACGCCTTCGTCACGGAGGCGTCCAGGCACCTCATCGAGGCCGGTGGCAAGCGGTTCAGGACGATGATGGTGCTGCTGGCCGCGCAGTTCGGCGATCCGTCCGCGCCAGGTGTGGTGCCCGGCGCGGTCGTGATCGAACTGACCCACCTCGGCTCGCTCTACCACGACGACGTCATGGACGAGGCCCCGGTGCGCCGGGGCTCTCCCTCCGCCAACGCCCGGTGGGACAACACCGTGGCGATCCTCACCGGCGACTACCTGTTCGCGCAGGCCTCCGACATCCTGGCCGACCTGGGTCCCGAGCTGATCCGCATCCAGGCCCAGACGTTCTCCCGCCTCGTGCAGGGGCAGATCCGCGAGACCATCGGGCCGCGCGACGACGAGGACCCCGTCGACCACTACCTCAGCGTGCTGTCCGACAAGACGGGTTCGCTGATCGCCGCCTCCGGCCGCTTCGGGGCGCTGCTGTCCGGGGCTCCCGCCGACGTGGAGGAGCGGCTGAGCCGCGCGTGCGAGGCCATCGGCGTGGCCTGGCAGCTCGGCGACGACCTTCTCGACGTCGACTCCAGCGGGGCGCAGTCGGGCAAGACGCCCGGCACCGACCTGCGGGAGGGCGTCAGGACTCTTCCTGTGCTGTACGCGCTGGCCTCGGGGGAGACGTCCCGGCTGACCTCGCTGCTGTCGGGGCCGGTCGCCGAGGAGGAGGTCGAGGAGGCGCTGACGCTGCTGCGGGCGCACCCGGGGATGGCTCGGGCGCGGGCGGAGCTGGAGTCGTGGGTGGACCGGGCCCGTGCCGACATTTTCGGCCTTCCCGACATCCCCGCCAAGGACGCATTTTTGGCGCTTTGTGACTACGTGGTGGAGCGCAGCGGCTGATCGCCCGCCGTACTGTCCGACTGGGCAGCCGATCTCCTGACCCGAGCGGCCGCCCGTGCCGACCGGAGGCTGTCGTACGTGAAGACCGCCAGCGCCACCCAGACGATCGCGAACCCGATCCACCGGCTCGGCGGCATGACCTCCTGCACGATCAGCACGCCGCACGCGAACTGCAGGATCGGCGCGATGTACTGCAACAGCCCGATGGTGCTCAACGGCACCCGGATGGCCGCCGCCCCGAAGCAGAGCAGCGGCACGGCGGTGACGAGCCCCCCGCTCGCCAGCAGCAGCGCGTGCCAGACGCCTTCGGTCCCGAACGTCGAGTCGCCGGTGCCCTGCAGGAACAGCAGATAACCGAGGGCGGGCAGCAGCAGCACCACGGTCTCCACGGCCAGGCTCTCGGTGGCCGCCACGTTGGCCCGCTTCTTGACCAGCCCGTACGCGCCGAAACTCATCCCCAGCGTGAGGGCGATCCACGGCGGACGCCCGTAGTCGACCGTCAGCACCAGCACGGCCAGCGCCCCGAACCCGACCGCCGCCCACTGCAAGGGCCGCAGCCGCTCCCGCAGCAGCGCCACCCCGAACAACACGTTGACGAGAGGGCTGATGAAGTACCCCAGCGCGCTCTCCACCACGTGCCCGGTGTTGACCGCGTAGATGTAGGTGCCCCAGTTGATCGTGATCGCGACGGCGGCCAGGCTCAGCAGCCCGAACTTCCCCGGCCGGCGGACCACCTCCCGGATCCACGACCAGTGCCGGCGTACGGCCAGCACGGCGGCGACGGCGACCAGCGACCACACCATCCGGTGAGCGAGGATCTCCACGGCTCCCGAGGGCTTGAGCAGCGGCCAGTACAGCGGGAACAGGCCCCACATGGTGTAGGCGGCCACCCCGAACAGGACACCGCGCCGAAGGTCAGGCATGTACCTCAGTTTCGGGCATTACAACCCTTAAATACAAACGGGTTCTTCTGAAGGGAATTATTCAGGAAGCCTTAAATGTTGGGGGGTATGTAGGCTGAGGGAAGACCTCTGGAGGTGCGTTATGGGCTGGCTGTTCGGCGGCAACAAGACATCGATGGTCCGACCGGAGGACGCCCTGCCGGGCCGCGCGGAGCCCATGCCCGTGCCGGACCGCCACGCCGTCCTCGACGCGCCGCTCGCCCCGCCGTACGCGCCGGGGCTGGAGGTCGCCGACTTCGGCCTCGGCTGCTTCTGGGGCGCCGAGCGCATCTTCTGGCAGACGCCGGGCGTCGTCACGACGGCCGCTGGCTACCAGGGAGGCCACACCCCCAACCCGACGTACGACGAGGTCTGCAGCGGCCTCACCGGGCACGCCGAAGTCGTCAGGGTCGTCTTCGACCCGGCGAAGGTGTCGTACGAGGAGCTCCTGAAGATCTTCTGGGAGGCCCACGACCCTACGCAGGGCATGCGCCAGGGCAACGACGTCGGCACTCAATACCGTTCGGCCATCTACTACCACTCGCCGGAACAGCAGAAGGCCGCCGAGACGTCACGCGACGCCTACCAGAAGGTGCTGAAGCAGGCCGGCTACGGCGACATCACGACCGAACTCGCCCTTGCCGGACCTTTCTACTTCGCCGAGGAATATCACCAGCAATATCTATACAAAGTGCCCAACGGCTACTGCGGGATCGGTGGCACGGGCGTCACCTGCCCGGTCGGCCTGACCTCCGGTGAGGCGTAGACCTGGGCGGCGAGCGGGCCGGTACGCCATCGACGCCGCGGTGGCGGCCACCGCACTGCGCTCGTTGCGCCCTGCCACCGTCCTGACCTCTGACGAGGAGCCGGATTTCGCGGAACGGGCCGAGGAGATTCCGCGGTCGGAGGACAATCACTCCTTGTGATCGTTCGTGACGCAGGTTCGTTGGCCGCAGCGCTCAACAACCGCGACGTGTCTCGATGTCTCGTGACATCAGATTGTCTTCTGACATACACTGAGGCGTGAGTACGAGCCATGCCGACGCTGTCACGTTCTCTGATCTGTCCAGGAATCCCAGGGCCGTCGCAGAGCGTGCGGCGCGCCTGGGGCGTCTGCGTGTGACCCATCGTGACGCTGTCGATTTCTATCTGACTGCGGCGGACCGTGAGGAGGAGCGCGATCGGACGCTGGCGACGGCGTCCCGGCTGTTCCTCGCTCTGCTCAAGCACGACCCCACTGCCCGCCCGCTGGTCCTGGCCATGCCGGACGTCTTCCCTTGGGTGCGTCACCTTTCTCCGGAGGAGCTTCGCGCTTTCACCTTGGAACTTGTCGAGGCGCTCTCCGACGCCGCCGAGCTGGATGTCGATGCCACCACCCACGAGGTCATTGTGGGCTGGCGGGCCACTGCCAGAATCAAGGCGGATCCTGCACACTACGCCCAGGCTCGCAAGCCTACGAGCGGTGATCTTGGGCCAGTGCAGGTCACTGCATGAGCCCGAAACGCGGAGATCGGGTTACGGTCCCGCCTCCGGTCGACGAATGGGACGTTCGATTCGGTACCAGCGAGGCCGTCCGGGGCTGGGAAGAGCTTTGCCGTCACGCTCTGGTCAATACGCGCCGTTGCTTCGAGACACTGCGAACTGACCCGCGTACGGGCGCCGGCCACGACCGTCAGCATCGTCTACGCGGCGAGCTCTCGACTCATCGTCACAACGGTGAGGAATTGGAGCAGTGGGAGTTCGAGGTCACGAGCGGCGGGCGGGTGCGCTACGTCATCAATGACACCACTCGTACGGTCTGGATAATCTACGCATCGCCCCAACACCCCAAGGACACCGAGTAGACGGTTGTTGCGCAGCCAGCGCGCCGCGAGACACGCCGGTCACACTGCACGGATAAGGCTGGCACCACCAAGAACCAGGGTGCCGCCAGCAATGCCGCTCTTCTCGGCTGTATCTAGGGTTTCGGCATGACCTTTTCTCGGGCAGCAGCGGCCGGCGGGCTCGCCGTGGGCTGCTTCGCCACCGTGTTCCCCGCCGAAGTCTCAGTAGCGCAAACCCTGGCACGCGGCGCCGTAGTCTCCTCCACCCCTGTGGAGAAGCTGGACAGAAGCCAGGTCGCCGAGCGGTGGAGAAGCTCTTCGACGGAAACCACCAGGCCGAACAGATAGCCAAGGCGTTGCCGCCGACGTCCGAGAAGCTGTTCACCGCGAAGTTCCTGGACAAGGTCCGCAAGCCGACCGGCACGTTGAAGAAGCTGCTGACCGCGCTCGACTCCACCTGCAACTGGAAGCCGGCCGTTCCGGTCCGTCTGCATCACGCCGAGGGCGACACGGACGTCGCGTACGACAACGCGCTGTACTGCCGGCGTCAACTACGTTCCCACGGCGCCACGCAGACCCTCACCAATGCGGGCAACGTGGATCACAACCAGACCGTCCGTAAGGCGCTGCCCCTGGTGGTCGCCAGCTTCGCGGGCAACCGGGCCTGATCCTTCCGGCTTCGGGTACACCGCTACGGCCGAATCTTTCGGATACGAACATGACGAAGACCCAGACACAACCATGATGCTCGCGGGCCTTCTCGGGCTCGTGGCGGTGCCGACCGGCTGTGGCACCAGCGGCCCGCTGGATGAGACGTTCGCCTGTCCCACTACCTGGGGATGGGGCGCCTTGGGGCGTCCTGCGACGTGCACGATCAGGTCGAGATGCCCAAGGAACTCCGCGTCAAGGTGAGCTCGGACTCGGGGAACCTGACATTGAAGGACGAGGTGGAAGCCACCAGCGAATCCGGGGACCTGATGTCGCCGATCCCGTACCGATCACGCGCGCTTCTGCGATCCGGGCCAGCTGGACAGCGAACACCCCGACCCCGCCCGCCGCGCCGCCGACCAGCACTGTGTCGTCCGGGCCGGGGTCGACCACGGCGAGGGCGGCGGACGCCGTGCGGCCGGCGATAGTGAGGGTGGCGGCGGTGCGGTCGTCGACGCCGTCGGGATTGTGATGGGCTTCGTTCGCCGCGACCGCCCCGGCCAGGTCGATCGCCACGTGGTCGGCGACCGAGCGGGACAGGGCGCCCCCGAACACCCGGTCGCCGGGCGCGAAGCCGGTCACCCCGTCACCGGCCTGGTCGACGAGTCCCGCGTAGTCGGTCCCGAACCCGGCCGGGAGGCTCAGGCCGAACCGGGCTGCGGTGTCCGCGTCGGCGGTCATGATCCAGTCCATCGGGTTCAGGCCGGCCGCGGTCACCCGCACGCGGATCTGTCCCGGGCCGGCCTGCGGAGCGGGAACCTCACGGACGTCTAGGACCTCGGGGTCGCCGAACGAGTCGAGCAGGACCGCTCTGCTTTGGCCCATCGGTGCTGGTCGCTCTGTTGCTGCATGTACGCCTGTCTCCTCGAGGCAGAGGGAATGACCGAAACGGACTATGCTCCGTTTCTGTGGATGACCCTAACATAACCGGAGCGTGATCCGTTTTGACTGAGGCGGAGATGCGCGCGCCAAGGGCGGACGCAGCCCGTAACCGCGACCAGCTGCTCGCGGTGGCGACCCGCATGTTCATGTCGGCTGACGCCGAGCCGTCGATGCGTGCGATCGCCCGGGAGGCCGGAGTCGGGATCGCCACGCTCTACCGGCACTTCCCGACCCGCGAGTCACTGGTCGACGCGGTCTACCGGGACCAGGTCGTGCGGCTGACGACCGGCGCGCGCGAACTGCTCGGCCGGCTGCCCCCGGCTACGGCGATGCGGCGCTGGATGGACTTGTTCGGGGACTGGATCGCGACCAAGAACGGCATGCTCGACACGCTGCTTACGATGATCGAGTCGGGGGAGATCGCCCACGAACAGACCCGGAGCGAGCTGCTGGCGGCCATCACCACGATCCTCGACGCGGGCCGCGCGGTGGGCGACCTCCGCTCCGACGTCACCGCCGAAGACATCGCCGCCTCCCTCATCGGCATCTTCACCGTGGCACCCCGGCGCCAGCATGAAGCCAAGGCCGGTCGCCTGCTGGACCTCCTGATGGACGGCCTCAGGCCCGCTGTACGGCCGGCCTGAGCCCGGAACAAGGCGGCTCATGCGCGCTGCGCATGCCTACGCATCGCCAACAATCCATGCGAGCCGGCGTCAGGACGATCACGTGATCCGCCGCCCGAATGCGCAAGGAACCAGACGTAGACACGGTAAGGGGGCGGAAGGTGATCGGCGTGATAATGGCCAGGAATCAGCTCTCCGCCTTGGGTATTTCTGACGCCTGTGCGATTATCGCACTATGAAGGAGCCGAGAGAGTGGCTGGACATCGGCGAGCGCGTGCGGGAGTGCCGTATGGCCGCCGGCATGTCCCAGGAGGAGCTGGCGTCGGCGCTGAAGCTCGAACGGACCATGATCGCCAAGATCGAGCGAGGAGTTCGTCGTGTCGACGCGCTCGAACTCGCCAAGCTGTCGGCGGTTCTTCAGGTGCCCCTGGGCTATTTCGTTGAGTCGCCGCCGCTGGTCGTGTCCCGCCGCGCAGAGCTGAGCGACGACACCGTAACAGATGCGACGCGCCACTCTCATCGCTTGGAAGTGGCTCTCTCGACGTGGTTGGCCGACATTCGCCAGCTTGTCGAGATGGAAGCGTTCACTCCTCCTGTAATTGAACATTGCCCAGAGGAGGTGCGGGACATATCGAGCGCCCGCCGTGCCGCCATATGGGTACGAGAGCGTCTGGATCACGGCATTGAGCCCATCGATTCACTCATGGGTCTCTGCGAACGGATGGGGCAGATGGTCACGGTGGTCGAGGTGCCGGGTGAAGGAGCCTCGTTGGTCGACGACGATCTCGCTGTGGCAGTTGTCAGCGGTCATGGTGATCCTGGCCGCCGGCGCGCGACCGCGGCTCATGAGCTGGGGCACCTGATCGTCGGAGACGAGTACTCCACAGACATAGGCATCCATGCTTCTCGTGATGAAAGAGAAGCGATCATCGATGCGTTCGCTGCGGAGCTTCTGCTCCCGGTTGCAGCGTTTCTCAGCATCGCCCGCTCGGACGAGAGGGTGAAGCGCGAGGACTTGGTGGTCGTGGCCGCGCGCTTCAGAACATCCTGGTCATTGACCGTGCGGCAAGCCGTCGCAGCCGAAGTCATCGACAAGAGCGTTGCCAAGGAATTGCGCCGGAGAAACCCGACGCGCGGGGAGTTGATGGAAGCAGTGGGGTGGACGCCTCAACCCGACTTGGAAGCGGTTCGAGTGCCTCCGAGCTTCGCGCATGCAGTGATGGAATGCTACAAGAGGTCGCTCATAACAGAATCTCGGGCGGTCGAACTCATGCGAGGGCAGATCGTGGCGACCGACCTGCCGGTGCGTGATGATGCGGATCTTGACCTGTGAGCAGCGCTGAGCCGGATCCCGTCCTGGTGTTCGACGCCACGTGTCTGAACCATTTCGCTCGCGCGGAGCGGCTGGACGTACTGCGCGATCTTCTTGTAGGCATCGCCTGCTTGACGACGCACGTGGTTCGGGAAGAGATACGAGCGGGAGCGCAGGCACACCCGATCCTGCAGACTGTGCTCGACGCGGACTGGCTTGGGCTGGCAAGGATCGATTCTCTGGAAGAGATCAAGTGTTTCGCCAAATGGGTGCATCGCATCGGATCTTCGGAACGCGATCTGGGGGAGGCGAGCGTGTTCTCCGCTGCCGAGTTGTCCGGTGGGATCGCCATCACCGACGACCGGGAAGCCGTGGCGGTGGGGAGGGCTCATGGCTTGGAGGTTCACGGCACCGTGTGGCTTCTTGCCTGCGCGACCCAGGATGGGAAGCTCAGCGAAGTAGCCGCCGGAAACATCGTGGATGCTTTGAGCGCGACAGGAATGCGTTTGCCATGTACGGGCTCAACCTTCGGGCCTTACATTCGTGGCAACGGTGGCACCTGATCCTTCTGCGGATCCCCTCTCCGCGATCGCTGTGTTCCCGTGGGCGGCTATGGTCGCAGCCCCGTGCGTACGTACAAGATCAGCCGCTCGGTTCGGTACGGCGGGAGCGGGTCAGAGCCAGGCCACCGAGGGCCGCACCGACCAGTCCGAGCGCCAGAGCCAGGGCCGCCCCGAATACCCCGTTGCCAGTGCCGAGACCACCGTCGGCGACTGCCAGCTTCACCGCGCCGTTGAGCCCGCCGGTCAGCCCCACCACCAGGGCCACGATGGCTCCCCTCCTCCCGCCGTTGCCTCCGGTATGACGGACGGAACGCAGCGCCGGCCAGCCGATGGCCACGCTGCTCAGGGCCCCAATGTGGCCACACTGGCCCAGATCCGCTCAGGGGTGCCTAGGAAGGTATCGACCCCTTGGCCCGCACATTCCGCTGGCGTCGTACAGACCGGCGAGGCCGCCTGGGCGGCGAGCACGTAGAGGACGGACATGAGGTTCTCCTGCGCTTCATGCGACATGCGACATGCGACTGGACGTCAGAACTATGTCCGTTACACCCGCCGCCGGTCATCCTGCTGACGGGGACACCTCTCGCTGCCGCGAGTGCAGCACGAGCCGCGAAACTACTGCGTCCGCGGTAAGCCTGCTCGTACGGCTGGTCGGTACGTACCCGAACCGGCGTCACCAGGCTGTCCCGACTGGCGGACGCGGGGCCGATCAACTTTGCTCGCGCGCGGTGCTCGACAGCGGAAAGATGCACACTTGATGTATGACTGCTCTTCGCGACGCTACTGAGCTGAGCGTCACCGAGGCGACCCAGCGAGGCGTTGCCCGCCTGGTGGCTGATGCGGAGCAGGGGAGCGATCTGGTGGTCACCCGGCGGCATCAGCCGGTGGCGGCCGTCGTGAGCATTCGCCGGCTCAATGAGCTGGAGGAAGCGGCGGCTGATCTTCGTGATTTGGCGCTGGTGCTCGCCCGGTCGGTCACGGATACGGGGGAGCGGGTCTCACTCGATGAGGTGCTTGCCGCTTTCGGGCATACTCGCGAGTCGCTGTCCGCCATCCCGGACGATGAGTGAATCGTGTCCGACGTCGTCATCACAGCGCCGGCGGTCGACGACCCCCGGCGCACCGGCCCGGACGCGGTTCCCAGGGTGCTCAATAAAAACTTCCTCTCGCTGGACAACCCTGCAGCCGGCTGTCCGCTGGGCGGGGAACTGAGCGCTGATCTTCAGCAGGCGGTCGACCTGTGGGCTGATCACCGATCCACGCCCCATTAGGCGGCGCGTTCATTGGCTGAACCGGCCCCGGCGTGAATTCTGCACGTGCTACCGCGACTTCCGGTAAGCGTGCTGCCATGCTTTCCTTCGAGGTCGGCAGGTAGCAGGGTGTGCTTTCGGATAAGTCTAACCATCCGAGAATTCACGCCAAGGCTGGACACTCATCGCTTCCGTCAGGTTCTTCCCCCGCTCTGCTTGTGGCAGACCTTCGTCGACGAGTCGGAGGTGCACACTTCTATGGAGACCGCCTTGCCCTCGTCGTAACTCTCGTCCCGGGTGCCCGCGCCCTTGAACCTCGCTGTCCCCACGCCTGACACGGTCAGGTAGGCCACCACGCTGTTCGGGTCACTGCCGTGGTGGTCTTCGAGCTCCACCTTCTCGTCGTACGCCCGGAAGTACGCCCTCACCCACTCGTTGCCCTTATGGCATTCGGCCCATACATCCCTGCCGTCCTTGTCCTTGCTCGAGGGGCCGGAACCGCTGAGGCTGGTGCAGTTCCACGCACTCGCCGACTCGGCCGCCGCCGGCGATGCCGTCGACAGGAGCGGCGCGGTCATCGCGATGGCCGCCAGCGCGACAGCCGTTGATCTCGGTAGTTTCATGATGCGGATTCCCCCTGTGGTGCCGTCGTGAACTGATGTCCCTGCCTTCCTGCGACCACGGTAGGGTGTGCCGATTTATCTTCGCTTTCGATCCGTCAGCGCAATACGGCATTCACCGTTCGGCGTTCTCACGCCGATTCGGTGTGCGCGAGGACGGCGGTGGCCAGTTCCTCGTGTACCTCGGGCGGCAGGGTGTGGCCCATGCCCTCTACGATCATCAGCCGCGCCCCGGGGATCTGCTCGGCGATGATCGCGCTGTGGCCCGGTTTGGCCGGTTCGTGGCTGCCCTCGATGACGAGGGTGGGCGCCTTCACCCGATGGAGCACGCCCACCGGCTCGAAGTCAGGCTTGGCCATGGCGGCCCGGCGGTGGTTGGCCACCGCTGACAGGTCGCGGGCCCGGTCGTGGATGCGTTCCTGCAGGCGCCGGGCAGCGTCCTCGTCGAACGGCAGCCCGGTGCCGTGCAGCAGGCGCTGCTCGGCGATCATGCCGTCGATCCGTGCGCGCCGGTCCGGCGGTGGTGGGGCGGCCATCAGCGTACGGTAGAACGCCACGAACTCCGGTGTGGGCTCCGGCAGGCTCCCCTCGGGCTGCGGTTGTCCCGTCAGCGCCCGCATGATCACCTGGCCCTCGCCCCCGCCGAGCGGAGAGGAGCCGATGACGGTCAGCGAGCGCACCCGCTCCGGCCGCTCCACGGCGGCGAACTGGCCGAGCAGACCGCCCGCCGAGTGACAGGCCAGGTGGGCGCTCTCCAGGCCGTGCTGATCCATCACGCGGTAGACGTCGTTCTTGACGGCGTCCCAGGTGTACGGTTCCGCGTCGAAGTCCACGGTGTCCGACATGCCGGTGTCGCGGTGGTCGTAGCGGATCACCCGGCGGCCCGCGGCTGCCAGCCGGCCGACGAACTCGTCCGGCCACAGGATTCCCTGCGACATCGAACCCATGATCAGCAGGATCGGCGGGTCCGTCTTCGCGCCGAACTCTTCACTCCAGATGTTCACGTTCTGCATGTTCAGAGCATGTCGTGTCCGGCTACGGGCGCCTTCTGTAGAACTACCAGGCGCGCGAGATCCGTACGGGAACCGATGCCCAGCTTCGGATAGATCTTGTACAGGTGGTACTCGACCGTACGCGGGCTCAGGAAGAGCTGGGCGGCGATCTGCTTGCTCGACAAACCGTCGGCGACCAGGCCGGCGATGCGCAGTTCCTGCGGGGTGAGCGTGTCGAGCGCGGCCCTGGCCGGGGCGTGCCCGCTCCCGCCCGCCGCGCGCAACTCGTCCTGCGCGCGCCGCGCCCACGGTCGTGCGCCCACCCGTTCGAACGTCTCCCACGCCGTCCGCAGGTGCGCCCGCGCCTCGCCCGGCCGCTGGGCGCGGCGCAGGCGCTCACCCAGCAGCAGGGACGTCCTGGCCGCCTCGAACGGGTTGGTGTGCAGCCGCAGTGCCTCGTCCAGGGCGTCCTCGGACGACTCGACCAGGCCCCGGCAGCGGGCCAGCAGGGCGCGCGACTCGGCCGTGGCGCTGTGCGCCGACCACCGCTCGTACGCGCTCAGCGCCGCCCGCGCGCCCGCCTCGTCGCCCGCGGCCACGGCGGCCTCGACGCGATCAGGGGTCGTGCGCCACACCACGGTCGGGTGCCCGGCGCCCGGTCCTGCCGCGACGATGGCGGTGAAACGGTCGTGCGCCGCCGCGAACCGGCCCAGGCACAGGTCGAGCAGCGCCAGCGCGTACGATGCCACACCCGCGCGCAACCCGACCCGGTGCGGGATGACGATGGCCAGCGCCTCGCGGGCCAGCCGCTCGCAGGACTCCTCCTCGCCGCGCAGCGCCGCCAGCACGGCCAGGTTGGCCAGGTGCGCGGCCACCGTGTTCGCATATCCGGCCTCACGCGCCAGCGCCAGGCCCTCCTCCGAGACGGCCTGGCTGCGGGCCAGCCGCCCGGCGAGGCGGTCGGCGGTCGCCACGAACTCCAGCACGACCGGCAACTGCCCGCTCATCCCCGACACCCTGGCCACCCGTCCGGCCCGACCGGCCATCTCGGCGGCCAGGTCCGGCTCGCCCAGGTAGCTGGCCGCGGCCGCCGCCCACAGGTGCTCGGCCGCGTCCTCCAGCTCGTCCACCCTGGCCAGCGCCCGCCGCAGCAGGCCCGGTCCGGCGGCGTCGCCGTCCAGCGTCAGGCCGATCCCGGCCACCGTGTCGCGCAGGAAACCCTCAGGATGCGCCGCGGCCCGCCGTCCGAGCTCGACGACGGCCGCCGTGTCGCCGACGTACGAGGCCGCCTCCGAAGCGTCGGCCAGCAGGTCCAGGCTCTCGCCCGCCGACAGGATCCGTACGGCTTCTGCGGCGTTGCCCGAGTTCAGCTCGAACCGGCCCCGCAGCCGGGCGATCTCCGTGGCGAGGGTGGCGTCCCCACCGGCCTGTTCGCGCGCCTCGGCCAGCAGCGACTCCGCCTGTCCTGGGCGGCCGCCGAGCCAGGCCGCGACGGCGGCGTCCTTCAGGCGTACGGCACGGTCACGCGCCTCCGGGGTCAGCTCGGCGGCTCTGGCCAGGGCGGTGGCGGCGGCGCCGTACCCGCCACGGTCACGCGCCCGTTCCGCGGCGGCCACCAGGGCGGCGGCGACCTGCTCGTCCTGACCGAGGGTCGCTTCGGCCAGGTGCCAGGCGCGGCGGTCGTCCGTGGCCAGCTCCGCCAGTACGGCGTGCACGCGGCGGACGGTGGCGGGGGTGGCGGCCTCGTGCACCGCGGATCGGATGAGCGGATGACGAAAACGCACGCTCGTCCCCGACACCCCGGCCAGCCCGTACTCCTCCAGCTCGGCCAGCGCCACCCGCCCGGCCTCGGTTTGCGGCCCGGCTTCCGTATTTCCGGCGGGCCGTACCGCTTGCTCGGCGAGCAGGCGGTCGGTGGCGCGCAGGGCCAGGGCGAGGTCGGCCTCGACGGCGGAGGCCAGGGCGAGCAGCCGGGCGGGGACGGACAGCGCGGCCACCTGATCGCCGAACAGCCGGGCGCCACCGGGCAGCGGGTCGGGCAGCGGTTCGCGTCCGGCGAGCTGCGCGGGTGTCAGGCGGGCGGCGACCTCGCTCAGGGCGAGCGGGTTCGCGCGGGTCGACGTGACCAGCTCCCGTACCACCTGGGCGGCCGCCGTACCGCAGCGGGACTCCAGCAACTCGGCCGCGGCGGACTCCGGCAGGCCCTCCACGTCGATCGTCCGCGGCACACCCTTGACCATGGCGTCGCCGCGTACCGCGATCAACATCGCGATCCGTTCCGTCGCCAACCGCCTGGCGGCGAACAGCAGCGCGTCGGCCGACGCCCGGTCCACCCACTGGAAGTCGTCGACCACGCAGATCAGCCCGTCCGGCGCGGCGGCCTCGGCCAGCAGGGAGAGCACGCCCGCCCCCACCAGGAACCGGTCGCCGACGGCACCGCCCGCTGTGAGCCCGAGTGCCGCGCCGACAGCCACGCGCTGCGGTTCGGGCAGCGCGTCGAGCGAGCCGGTCACCGGCCACAACGCCTGGTGCAGCGCCGCGAACGCGAGATCGGACTCCGACTCGACGCCGGTGGTCCGCAACACCCGCATCGCTCCACCGCGCGCGGCCGCGGCATCCAGCAGCGCGGTCTTGCCCGCTCCCGCCTTCCCCCGCAACACCACCGCATTGCCGAAGCCGTCGCGGGCCCGCGCGATCACCTCGTCGAGCGCGCTGACCTCGGCAGACCTCCCATAAAGCACAAACACCCACTGTAGGAGACCTCCGGGCCGCCGCGGATCGGAGGGCTGCCGTCGTCCCCCGGAGGGAGATCGCGTGAGCCCTTCGACGGCGACGCCACCAGGTCCGGGATGGCCGGCAGCGTAGGCCGCTCTCGGGTTGCGTCCTCATGCTGTCAGGTATGACCTGGCTCACCTGAAAGCGTTGAGATTTTCGGCCGCCCAGTCGCGGAAGGTGCGCGGTGCCAGACCGGTCAGGTCGTGGATGGTGGTCAGCGGGATGCCGAACAGGTTGTCTTCACGCGCCGAGTGCACGCTCACCTCGGCCTCCTCCGCCGAGATGCCGAAAGCCGTCATGGAGCGTACCCCGGCCTCCGCCGGCACCGCCTCGAACGTCAACCGTCGCTCCAGCAGGTCCCCGAGCAGGCGGGTCTGGGCAGAGGGAGAGGTGCGTTCAGGGCCGGTCAGAGCGTAAGCGCGGCCTTCATGCCCCGTCGACGACAATGCCGTCACCGCGACCGCCGCGATGTCGTCCGGGTGGACCGGTGCCACGGGCGTGTCGCCCGTCACTGACCGGACGACGCCCTCGGCGCGGATCGACGCCGCCCATTGCAGGGCGTTGGACATGAACACGCCAGGACGCAGGAACGTCCAGGGGATGCCGGACTTCCGGACCGCGCCCTCCGCCTCGCGGTGCCAGCGGGCGACGACGCCGCCTCGTTCGAGTTCGACGCTCAGTGAGGACATCAGCACGATGTGCCGGAGGCCTGCTGCGGCGTGTACGAAGGTGGCGACCTGCTCGGCCGTCCGCGGGCCCATGCCCATCACGTACGCCTTGTTCACGCCTTCGAGGCAACCGGGCAGCGTGCGCTGTTCGTCGAGGTCGCCGACCACGACCTCCGCGCCGTCGAACACAGCGCCGGGGTTGCGGGTCAGTGCCTTGACCTGGTGACCCGCCGCGGTCATGCGACGTACGATGCAGCGTCCGACGTTGCCGGTCGCTCCTGTGACCAGGATCATGCCGCCTCCAGCCGGTCTGTCCGGGTGAGCCAATGCATGAGCGTGAGTAAGCCGGGGTGCTGTTCCCGCAGAGCCGGGATGTCGGCGTCATATCCGGACTCGCCGAACCAGAACAACATGCGCGCCTCCTTGCCCATGGCCCGCAGCAGGACCTTCGGTAAGCGCGCGTAGCGGCCCGGCCTGCCCGCGGCTTTCAGGGTGGCGGCGATGCGGGGCACGGTGAGCTGGTCTCCGGCCAGTTCGAGGTTTTGACCGGCGTACGTGTCCGGGTGCTCGAAGGCGAGCCGGGCGAAGACGCCGATATCGCGTACGGCGATCATCTGCAGGGGTTTGTGCGGTCCGAGCGCGGCGGCCATCATGCCGAGCCCGACGGAAGCCCCTCGCATGGTGAACACGTCCATGAACGTGGTCGGGCGCAGCACGGTCGCGGGCAGTCCGCTCGCCCGGAGGTGCTGCTCGATCTCCCACTTGGTGTCGAAGTGGGGAATGCCGCGTACGCGTTCGGCGCCGCCCACCGAGGCGTAGACGAAGTGCTCGACGCCGGCGTCCCTGGCCGCATCGACCAGCGTCGTGCCCTGCCGGACCTCGCCCTTCAGCCCGGCGGTCCGGGAGTTCTGCACCCCGAAGACGCCTGACGCACCGCGCAGTGCCCGTCTCATCGAGTCTTCGTCGGCCATGTCGCCGGCGACGACGTCCACGCCCCGCGCGGTCAGTGCCCTGGCCGCGGCGCTCGACGGGTCGCGGGTGAGGGCCCGGACCTGCCACTGGTCCGGGTGTTCGAGCATCGCGTCGACGACGGCGCCTCCCTGGTTGCCGGTTGCTCCGGTGACGAGGATCAGAGGCTTGTCCATGGCATCCCTCCCGTAGAATGAATTTACTGAAGTTGTAGATAGTTACCTATTTCAGTATCTGCGTTGACAGTGTGGGAAGGAACGGAATCGAATGTCAAGTGGAGCGACCGAACTCGGCCGGCTGCTGATGGCCGCGCACAGGGCCTTCACTCAGCAGGGCAGGGCCAGGTTCGGTGAGTACGGGCTCTCGCCCGCCCGGGTGCGCCTGTTGACGGTCCTTCATCGTTCCCCGGACAGCCGCATGCGGGATCTGGCGGACGCGCTCGGCGTCAGCGGGCGGGCGATCACCTCTGTGGTCGACGCACTGGAATCCGATGGTCTGGTGGAAAGGAAGCCGGACGCCGGTGACCGGCGGGCTTTCCGGCTCACGCTCACCGACGCTGGGCTGAGCGCGATCGACCGGATCGCCGACCTGCAGCACCGCATCAGCGAAGAGATCTTCAGCGGCATGTCCGCCGAGGACCGGAGCGACCTGGCCCGTCTGCTCCGCGCTTACCTCGACACGACTCGTGACTCCGATGCGGAGCGGCCGGCTTGACCCTCGCGGGCGGTCATCCCCTCGTACGGGTGAGCACGCCCAGCGGGTCGGCCAGCAGGTCGGAGAAGCCGAGTTCGGCGGCGCCGACCAGGGTGGCGTCGTCGCCCAGCGCCGAGGTGCGCAGGCGCACCCGCTCCCGGGCGACGGGCAGCACGTTGGCGGTGATGCGGGCGCGCACCTGGGCCGCCGCGCCCGGGTACATGTCGCGCAGCATGCCGCCGAAGACGACCATGCCGGGGTTGAACAGGTTGATGAGGTTGGCCACGCCGATGCCGAGCCAGTCGCCGACCTGGCGCAGCGCCTCCTGGGCCGCGGGGTCGCCGCGGTCGGCGTCGTCCACCACGGCGCGTACGGCGTCGCGCCCCCACACCTCGGCGGGCCGGCCCGCGGCGTCGAGCAGCGCCCGCTCGCCCGCCTCCGCCTCCAGGCAGCCGTGTGAGCCGCACCCGCAGGGGCGCCCGTTGTACGGGTTCACCACCATGTGCCCCAGCTCGCACCCGTAGCCGCCGTCGCCGTCCAGCAGTTTGCCGCCCACGATGATGCCGCCGCCCACGCCGACGTCCCCGTGGAGGTAGATGAGGTTCTGCAAGCCGGCGCCCGCTCCGCGCAACTGCTCGGCCAGCGCCCCGAGGTGCGCCTCGTTGCCCACGGACACCGGCAGTCCGAGCCCCAGCCGGCGGCCCAGCTCGGCGCCGAACGCCTGGTCCACCCACCCCATGTCGGGCCCGAAACGCACCATGCCGTCGCCGGGCCGGATCATGCCGCAGTAGGAGGCGCCGACGCCGACGCACACGGACGACGGAGGGGCCGTACGGTGCAACTGGCGGCCGAAGCGGGCGAGCACCTCGACCACGCGGTCGAGGTCGGCTCCGGCGCGCGGGCGTACGGCCTCCCTGCGGTCCAGCATGGTGCCGCCGAGCGCGACCCGGGCGGCGACCAGGCGGTCCACGGCCACGTCGAAGGCGAGGACGTAGACCTGGCCGGAGTCGGGGCGGACCACCAGTGACGGCCGTCCGGCCCTCCCGGTGTCGGCGGGCAGCTCCTCGCGGACCAGGCCCGCGGTGGCGAGCTCCGTGGTCAGCGTCATGATGGTGCTGCGGTTGAGCCTCATCCGCTCGGCCAGTGCCGTGCGGGAGAGCGCGCCGCCCAGGTGTACGTGCCGGAGCAGGGTGCCGGCGTTGTGCCGGCGGATCTCCTCCTGGGCCAACCTTGACCTCTCGGATCGTGAACGTCGGGGTGTCTGATGTGGACGATACTCCGGACGGCGGTGATCGGCTTCCCTGCATCTTCGGGTCAGGCGCAGGCGTAGCCGGACGGGAGCGCGGTGTCGCCGTTCGGCCGGCTCACCTGGAAGCCGACGCCTCCCGTGCTCGCCCCGGGGGCGAGGGTGCCGTTGTGGCCGACGTTCCTGATGGTCACGCTCTGCCCGCTGACCGTGGTGGTGCCGTTCCACGAGCCGGTCAGCGTGTGCCCCGCCGGCAGGGTGAAGGTGACGGTCCAGCCGGTGATGGCCGAGGTGCCGGTGTTGGTGATGGTGAGCGGCTGGATGACGTACCCGGTGCCCCACTGGGTCTGGACGGTGGCCACGGCGGTGCAGCCTCCGCTGGGCGTGCCGGGCCGGGTGGTGACCTGGGCGGTGTTCGAGACCGGCGAGAGGTTGCCCGCAGCGTCCCTGGCCCTGACCTGGTAGCGGTAGGTGGTGTCGGGGGTCAGGCCCGTGTCGCCGTACGACGTCGTGGTCGAGGTGCCGACCTGGGCGAACGTGCCGCCGCTCGCGCCGGGGGCGCGCAGGATGTCGTAGCCGGTGACGCCCTCGTCGTCCGTCGACGAGGTCCAGGTCAGGTTCGTGCTGGTGGAGGTGGTTCCCGAGGCCGCGAGACCGGACGGCGTGCTGGGCGCGGTCGTGTCGCCGGAACCGCCGCCGAGGCTCGGGGTCTGCCAGTCGCGCCACTCGGCCAGGTTGGCCTGCGCCCTCGGCGAGATCCGCATCGTGCCGGGGGCGTTGCCCGTTCCGAGGAGGAACTTCTGGATGTGCTGCTGCAGCGGGGTACGCCATTCCGCCCGGTTGGCGCAGTGGCTGCCGTCCTGCACGTCGGACCAGTAGGTGATGTTCTCTCCTGCGCCGAGCGCCTTGTACACCTCCGCGCCACCGAGGGCCGCCACGCCGGCCGACCTGGGACCCAGGTTGGTGATGTGCGGGTTGTCCATGATGAACAGGCCACGCGGAGCGATCATGGCCACGGTTTCGTGGGTGTCCACGGGCAGGCGGTCCGGGCTGCCGGTGAAGGAGCCGAACGCGTCGCCCAGCCACGGTTGCTCGCCGTACGCGCTGCTCAGGCTCTGGGCGCCTTCCCCGGGGATGCCGCGGAAGATGGGCACCCCGGCGCTGCCCGACTCGATCGGCATGGTCAACGCGATGCGCTGGTCGAACGCGCCCACCACGAACGCGCCCTTGCCGAAGCGCGAGCATCCGGTGACGCCGGTGGCGTCCGCTCTGAGGATGCCGCCGCCCGACTGCTCGATGACGTCGATGATCCGGCTCACGCCCCAGGCCCACGCGACCAGCAGCCCCGTGCTGCTCGACGAGCCGTAGATGGTGTAGAAGGCGCCCTGTTTGTTGGTGCGCGGCGTGCCCTCCCGGCCGACCGCGTACGGGTCGTAGCTGATGACCGCCGCTCCCGCGGCCGTGATGGCGGCCGTGTCGGCCCCGAACCCTCCCAGCACCACCACCGCGGGGAACGGCCCGGAGCCGCTCGGCAGCGAGACGCTCGCCGAGAAGCCGGCGCTTCTGCCGTTGTGGCTGACGTTCACCGTGATGCCGGTGCTGGAGACGGTGCCCGTGACGTTCGCCGGTTTCGCGGGCTTGTCGCCGTAGACGAATCGTTCCGCCAGCTTCTTGATCTCCGCCCGCCGGCACCGCCACTCGGACGTGGTGGTGATGCGGGTGCCGTCCAGCTTCCTGAAGGGGTCGGGCAGCCGGGACTCGGACGGCAACGACCCTTCGCCGGGCAGGCCGGTCACCGCGCAGTCGGCGCCCTCGTCCTCGACGCCGGTCGCGAGCGGCACGGCGGGAGGCTCGGCGAGTGCCGCTGTGTTCACTCCGGAGATCCAGAGCGCCGCCGCCACCAGCGCGACGGCCGCCGTACGCATCGTCGAGCGGCCTGTGATCACCGAGGTTCTCCTTCCGGAGGAGGGCGCGGGCGACGATCGCGACCGATCGTCCAGCGCGCGAGTCCCGCCGCTGATCAGTGTGAGAACCGCCCCGAAACATGTCAACGAATCATAGAAATGTTTCGGGGCGGCGTGCGGCAACCGCCCTGTGGCCAGGGGTTTCCGGTGTCAGGCCGATGAAAGTTACCGGGGTGCGGCTGCGAGGTGGTGCGGGATCCCGGTCATGGCGACGTCGAGGGCGCGGCTGACGTCCTCGACCAGGGCGGCTCCTTGCCGCCCGTTCTCGATGGAGGCCCGGCCGGTGCTCGCGAGCGCTCCCACCAGGGCTCCGACGACGGCGTGCGCGGTGACGTCGTCCAGTTCGGGGAACACCTCACGCAGCGCCTTCGCCCACTCGTGCTGAAGGTCGAAGATCCAGCGCAGCGCGATCGCCCGCAGGGCGGGAACGGTGAGGGCGAGGCGCGTGCGGATCACGACGAGGTCCTCGTCGGCGTCGATGCTCCACCGCCCCGGTTCCAGCACCATGGCGAAGGCCCGCCGCAGCAGGTGCTCCAGCGACTCTTCCGGGTGAGGCGCCGTCGTCAGCGCGCGTATCGCGGCGATCCGCTCGGGATAGTCGGCGAAGACGAGGTCCTCTTTCGCGGGGAAGTGCTTGTAGAACGTGGCGGGCGACAACTCGGCCGCCGCGCAGATGTCGGCCACGGTGGTCCGGTCGTATCCCCGCTCCGCGAACAGCCGCAGCCCTGTGTGGATCAGGCTCTGCCGTGTGCGCCGTCTCTTGCACTCCCGCAAGCCCGTCTGCTCCGCCATGCGCTCAGCATAGTAGACAGCGTATGAAGGTATGTATTATCTAAAAGTAGAGGCTCTCTACTTAGGAGGACGTCGCATGACCGCAGGTCCCGGTATCCGGCCCAGGCAACTGCCCACCGCCCGTGAGCACCCCTTCGACC
>NZ_SMLD01000058.1:0-49812 GCF_004352805.1 Nonomuraea mesophila | reverse complement strand
CCCACAACACAGACACCCACCAACCCACGACACGCCACCCCCACCGGGACCCACACACCCACAACGCCACGCCCGCCAACCCTCGACGCGACTTCCACTGCCGAGTGACCGCAGACCCTCAGGCGACGTCCCTTCCCCGCTGTGACCGCCGGCCCACGGCGACGGCAGCGACTTGTTGGATTCGACCGTCAGCGCCATGCGCCGAATTCCTCACCGGCCACCGACTCCAGGCCCTCTCCGGACGGTGGCCGCCCGGCCCAAGGTGGACGGTGTCTGTCCGCGGTGAAAGTAGCCTTGCGGTGTGCTGATCGATTCCACGTACCCCAAGAGCTTCGCCAGCGACAACCACGCGGGCGTGCACCCGGACATCCTGGCGGCGATGGCAGCCGCGAACGACGGGGACGCGCCCGCCTACGGCGACGACCGTTGGACCGCCGCCTTCGGAGCAAGGACGAAGGAGGTGTTCGGGCCGGACGCGGAGGGCTTCGCGGTGCTCAACGGAGCGGGCGCCAACATGGTCGGTCTCGCTCTGATGCTCGGCCGCTACGACGCCGTTCTCTGCGCCGACGGCGCTCACATCGCCACCCATGAAGCGGGGGCAGCTGAGCGGTTGCTCGGTGTGAAGCTGATGACGATCCCCACCGCGCAGGGCAAGCTCCAGCCCGGCGACATCAAGGCGCGCCTGGGTGGCGTCGGCAACCATCATGAGTCCCAGCCCGCCGTCGTCTCCATCTCGCAGTGCACGGAAGTCGGCACCACCTACTCCCCCGAGGAGATCGCCGCGCTGGCGGAGGCGGCGCACGAGGCAGGACTACGCCTCCACGTGGACGGCGCCCGGCTCGCCAACGCCGCCGCCTTCCTCGGCTGCGATCTGAAGGCCATCACCACCGATGTCGGGGTGGACGTCTTCAGCTTCGGCGGCACCAAGAACGGCGCGCTGGCCGCCGAAGCCGTGGTGGTGCTCGACCCGGAGCTGACCCGGGCCGTGCCGTTCCTGCGTCGCCAGTCGCTTCAGCTCGCCTCGAAGATGCGGTTCATCTCGGCCCAGCTGTCGGCGCTCCTGACCGACGACTTGTGGCGTCAGAACGCGGCCCACGCCAACCGGATGGCCATGCGGCTGGCGGACGGCTTGGAGGGCATCGCGGGGGTGTCGTTGGCGTATCCCGTCCAGTCCAACGCCGTCTTCGCCTCACTCCCGACGGCGGTGGCCAAGACGCTTCAGCAGCGGTACCTCTTCCACTTCTGGGACGAGGCTTCCGGCGTCGTCCGCTGGATGACCGCCTTCGACACGACGACCGAGCACATCGACGACTTCCTGGACGACATCCGCAAGGCAGCCATGTGATCAGCCCGCGTGTTTCACGTGAAACACGCTCGGGCCCCGTCGGCAGGTGGCTCGTGTTTCACGTGAAACACGAGCAGCGGGTCATCCGGCCGACATCAGGCAAGCGTCCGCTTCCACTCCCCACAGGAGACAGAAGGCGGGCTACCACCTGTCCGCTACCGTCGTGAAGCCCCCGGAACCTTGCTCGCGCAGGTGAGGCAGCGCAGCCTGGACGACCCGCAGCGGGCCGAACAGGTTGGTCTCCAGCAGGCGCCCAGGGCGGCGCTCTTTGCGGCCGGGCATCAGACTCGACAACGCTCGGCCCACCACGGCGCAGTCGAGCAACATGCCACAGAGAACTCGACAAGCGGGCCTTGATTCAGCTTCCCCGCTCGCCCACGCGCCAGCGGTGGCGCGACCCGGCTGATCCGTGACGGGCAGCGGATCCGCGTCCACGGCACCGGCGGGTACGTCGAGCTTCTCGACTGACCCGGCGGCTCCCCGCGCCGCAGGCCCACCCCAGCTGGACGCCGCTGCTCGTCGCGGTCGCCGGGCTGGTGACGGAGGTGGGCGGCCTCATGACGCACGGGGCGGCGGCGCAACTTCCGCTACCGCGCCGAGCCAGCCGGTGTTTCACGTGAAACAGCGCAGCAGAACTGGCGTAGTTTCACGTGAAACACCCGGTCACTCCTGAGCTTCCCGCATCGCCTTGACGGCTTCAGGGGCCATCGTGTCGATGATGCGCTCAAGGTCGTCGATCGTGGCGAACTCGACCACGATGCGGCCCTTGCGGCGTCCGAGGTCGACCTTGACCTTCGTCTCGAAGTGGTCGGAGAGACGATCGGCGAGGTGAGTGAGCCCGGGTGCCGTGGGCTTGGAGGGCGTACGTTCGCGGGGAGCCTTCTGGGCCGCCTGAGCACTGCCCATCGCCACGATCTCTTCGACCGCGCGTACCGAAAGAAGTTCCGCCACGATCCGCTGAGCGAGCTGGATCTGCTCCTCCACGGAGCTCAACCCGAGCAGAGCCCGCGCGTGGCCGGCGCTGATGACTCCGGCGGCCACCTTGGGCTGGATCTCGGGCGGGAGGTTCAGCAGACGGAGAGTGTTGGTGATGTGGGAACGGGACCGGCCCACCTTCTGCGCCAACTGGTCGTGCGTCGCCTGGAAGTCGTCAAGGAGTTGCTGGTATGCCGCGGCTTCTTCCAACGGGTTCAGCTGCTCGCGCTGAAGGTTCTCGATGAGCGCGTCCCGAAGGAGATCGGTGTCCTGCGTGTTGCGGACGATCGCGGGGACGGGGTCCAGGCCGACCTGCTTGCACGCCCGCCAGCGCCGCTCCCCCATGATCAGCTCGTACTGCCCACCACCGACCGAACGCACCACGATCGGCTGCAGGAGCCCCACCTCGCGGAGGGACTTCGCAAGCTCCTCAAGACGTTCGCCGTCGAACACCTCACGCGGCTGGCGCGGGTTGGGGACGATCGCTTCAAGGGCGATCTCCTTGAAGTACGCCCCCGCGACCGGCTGCGGGCCCGTCTCCGTCGTTGACCCGTTGGCCGAGGACGGAACCGCCCCCGTGCCGTCAACGATGGGACCGGTCGGGATGAGCGCCCCGAGCCCCTTGCCCAATCCCCGCCGCTGCTGACTCACTGCGTCTCCTCATCCAGCCGGTCGAATCCGGTCACTCCTGGAGAGGTTACCGTTGCGCGCCGGACGGAGTGCCCGCTCGCCACACACCGCCCCGTTGGATTTACCCCGAGACGATCACAAATCTGCCCAACCCATGACCACACCCACGATTCCCCCAGGGGATGCATCGCGGTCTCGCACGTCGCGTGGGTGTGGGCGCTCGGCCGGCGTCAGCGAGGCGCACGACAGCGCAGCGGCATCCCGCGTGACGTGAAAGGCAGGGTTCAGGCGACCGTGGCGCGGTGGGCTATCTCCCGGGCGGCGTCCATGTAGGCCATGGCACCGCTGGACCCCGGGTCGTACGTCATGACCGACTGGCCGTAGCTGGGCGCCTCCGACAGGCGGACGCTGCGCGGGATGACCGTGTTGAGCACCGTGTCCCCGAAATGGGCTCGCACCTCGTCCGCCACCTGCGAGGCCAGCCGGGTGCGGCCGTCGTACATCGTCAGGACGATCGTGGACAGGTTGAGCGTCGGGTTGAGGTGAGCCTTGATCAGATCGACGTTCCTGAGGAGCTGACCGAGGCCCTCCAGCGCGTAGTACTCGCACTGGATGGGGATCATGACCTCGTCCGCGGCCACCAACGCGTTCACGGTCAGGAGCCCCAGAGACGGCGGGCAGTCGATGACGATGTAGTCGAGGTCGATCGCGTCGTACGCCGTCAGCGCGCGGCGGAGGCGGGCTTCTCTCGCCACGAGGGAGACCAGTTCGATCTCCGCACCCGCCAGGTCGATGGTGGCCGGCGCGCAATACAGGTTGGGCATGTCGGGCACCTGCTTGACGATGTCGGCCAGGGGCAGATCGTCCACAAGCACTTGATAGACGTCCGGCACGTCGCCGCGGTGCTCCGTGGCCAGCGCCGTGGAGGCGTTGCCCTGCGGGTCGAGGTCGACCACGAGGACACGCTGGCCGTGCATCGACAGGGCGGCGGCGATGTTGACCGAAGTGGTGGTCTTGCCGACGCCACCCTTCTGGTTGGCCACCGCGATCACCCTCGTCTTGGCCGGACGCGGCCAGGAGCCATCGCCATTGGAAGGGCTCTCGCCGGACTGGGCAGCCGTCTGCGTTGCGGATGTTTCACGTGAAACCACTGAGCTGAGCGCCTCTCGTACCAACGGCGATTCACCGGGGTTCAGGGGGGTCTGGGTCACGATGGCCATCCTTTCAACGAGTGGTGTGCCGGTGCCGGGAATTGACTGTCGCGACACGCCCATTTCGGGCCAGCCAACTCCGGATGGACTCTCGGACGGACGGCTGTCCGGCCAGCCAAGACCGCTTGACGCGACTGGCACAACCGTCACCTCCTTCGTCGCCGCCTGGCTCGCTCCGGCGCGCGACCCGCTACCACCCGAACCAATGTTGCAGGCGGCTCGACCTTACCGCGCCCGACGGTCACGAGCTCAGCCGTTCGGGCCCCGGTGGCTCGCAATTCGGCCTCCGCCTCGTCCAGTTCGCCCGCGGCCCGCTCCCCCTTCATGGCGATCAGCTCGCCACCTTCGCACAGCAGCGGCATGGCCCACCTGAGGAGGCGTTCGAGCGGGGCGACCGCGCGAGCGCTGGCGACGTCGTACTCACGTTTGCCCGCCAGCTCCTCCGCCCGCCCACGCAGCACCTCGACGTTGTCCAGCTTGAGCGTGTCGACGCACTCCTGCAGGAACACGGTACGCCGAAGCAGCGGCTCCAGCAGCGTGACCGTGATGTCAGGGCGGACGATGGCCAGCACGAGCCCCGGCAGCCCGGCGCCCGACCCGATGTCCACCAGGCGCACATCGGGCGGTACGGCCTCCGCCACGACCGCACAGTTGAGCAGGTGACGATCCCAGATCCGCGGCACCTCCCGGGGCCCCAGCAACCCGCGGACGACTCCAGGACCCGCCAGCAGCTCGGCGTACGCGTTCGCACGCCCCCAAGCCTCCCCGGTGAAGACGTCACACGCTATCTCCGGCGGCTCCGGAAGCTCATCGCTCACTGGTCGGTGGCCCTTTCTTGGTGCTTGGTCGAAGCCGGACGCCGATCGCCCTCGGGGACCGCGAGGACGTCAGAACCCGTCCCCCACCCAAGGCTAGATGTGCGATCACATGGGAAGACTAGCGGGCTGTCCCAACGCCGGCGCCGGACCGCGCACCCCGCCCCGGCCACGTGCCCGAAACGCCGCAAGCCGTTCAGCAGAACGTACGTCACTCGTACGGCCGAACACACACCAGCCATGGCCAGGCGCGCGCCAGGCGGCAGGGTCAGCGTGTGCCTCTCGTACGGCCGAACACGCGCATGTGAGCCGCACGTCCGAACGCGCCCCACGTCGCGCGCCCGGAGCGTGATCAGGCCGTGGAAGCTTCGAGCGTGTCCGGTGCCAGTCCCGCGGGTGCACCGATCATGCCCAATACCCTGTACGCCCCGCGGGTCACGGTGGCGGTCGTCCGTCCCGGGCCCTGAGGTGCCCGGTCGCGATCAGTGGGTGGACATGCGAACGGCCGCCTGTTCCCGCAGAGGTGGCGGAGGCAGGCGGCCGTTGGGAAGGGTCAGGCGGGCAGGACCACGACGTACCGCTGAGGCTCCTCGCCCTCGGACTCGCTGCGGAGCCCGGCGGACGCCACGGCGTCGTGGACGATCTTGCGTTCGAAGGGGGTCATCGGGTGCAGGGACTGGGGCTCCCCGCGCTCCTTGACCTGGCTGGCGACCTCGGTGCCGAGCTTGGTCAGCTCTGCCCTGCGCCGCTCGCGGTAGCCGGCCACGTCGAGCATCAGCCGGGAACGTTCGCCGGTCTGCCGATGCACGGCCAGGCGGGTCAGCTCCTGCAGCGCTTCCAGGACCTCTCCCCCGGGCCCTACCAGCTCCGTGCCTTTGAGCCCGACCACGGAGACCAGGGCGCGGTCGCCCTCGACGTCCATGTCGATGTCGCCGTCGATGTCGGCGATATCGAGAAGGCCTTCGACGTAGTCGGCAGCGATCTCGCCTTCCTGCTCCAGCGCGGTGAGATCAGGAGCCTGCTCCTGCTCGGCCTCGGTCATGGCCGGCCTCTCCTTCGTGTTCACGACTTCTTGCTGCCGGTGCGCTTGCTGCGGGACTGCCGGCTCGGCTGTTGCCTGATGATCTTAGGCTCCGGCGGGGCCGGCGGCGCCTGCTCCTCGGGGGGTGTCTTGCGGATCTTCGCGATCACGCCCTGCTTGGGCGGCGTGGGGATCACGTTGCCCTTGGCGTCGTACTTGGGCATCGGGTAGCGGCTGTAGAACCAGTGCTGCTGGCCGAGCGTCCACACGTTGGTCGTGACCCAGTAGAGGATCAGGCCGAGGGGGAAGTTGAGGCTGAAGATGGCGAACAGCGGCGAGATGTACATCAGGATCTTCTGCTGCTGCGCCATGGGGTTGTCCGGCATCTGGGCCATGGACCGGGTGACGCTCTGCCGCACGGTGAGGAACGTGGTGAGCGAGCTGACCGCTACGAAGATGCCGAGCACGATCTTGGTCTGCACCGCGCCGGCCTGGAACGTCGTGAGCTGCTCGGCCGACATCCAGAAGTGGGCGGGCAGCGGCGCGCCGAAGATGTGGGCGCTTCTGGCACTGTCGACCAGTTCCTGCGTCATGCCGTAGCTGGGCTCGCCGTTGGCCATCTTCTGCAGCACGGTGAACATGGAGATGAAGATGGGGAACTGCGCGAGAACGGGCAGGCAGCCGCCGAGCGGGTTGGCCCCGGCGCCCTGGTAAAGCGCCATGACCTCCTGGTTCATCCGCTGCTTGTCGTTCTTGTAGCGCTTGCGCAGCTCCTGCACCTTGGGGGCGAGTTCCTGCATCTTCCGCGACGATCGCATCTGCTTCAGGAAGAGCGGGAAGATCAGGATCCGCATGAACACGGTCAGCGTGATGATCGTCAGCGCCCAGGTCAGCCCGCTGTCCGGGTTGAGGACCGTGCTGAATGCAGTATGGATCCAGATGATGACTTGGGCTACGGCTTGGTACAGCCAGCTCAGCCAGGACAGCTCCACCGAGCTATCTCCCTTGCGTTTCGTGAGACCGGACCGGGCGTGGGGGCACCGGGTCAATACCTCCGGGATGGAATGGGTGGCACCGCCCGATGCGCCGGACAGTCAGCCATGTGCCGCGCAGTGCTCCGTGCACGGCAATCGCCTCGAGTCCATACGCACTGCACGACGGATAGAACCGGCAGCGTGGACCGAGCATCGGGCCGATGAAGGCCCGGTAGAACCGGATGGGGAGGATGAGCGCCCGAGCGGCGGGGCTCGGCGCCACCACTTGCGGCTGCTCTGTCATCTCTGCTGTCCACCCGTCGAGGACTCGTGCCGCCTGAGCAAACGTTCCAGCGCGGAATCGAGCTCGGCGGCCAGGTGCTCGAATCGCGCGGACGCGGCCGGTGGATTGGCGCGTACCACCAGAAGGCTACCTCGCGGCAGCCGGTCAAGACGGTCCCGCATCAGGTGTCGGAGCCGTCGCTTGACCTTGTTGCGCGTCACGGCGCCGCCGACGGCCTTGCTCACGACGAAACCCACGAGGGGTTCGTTATCCCCAGATATGGCGAAATGCACCACTAGAGTCGGTCGGCCGGCGCGCGTGCCGCGCCGCACCGCCGTCTCGAACTCGTCCCCGCGTCGCATGCGGGATTGGCGGGACAGCACCGTATACGCCTAACGCCCGCCGGCGAGAAGCACCGGCGGGCCGACTATCAGGCGCGGGTCGATCAGGCCGACAGCTTCTCGCGGCCCTTGCGGCGGCGAGCAGCGAGGATGGCGCGACCGGCCCGGGTGCGCATCCGCAGCCGGAAGCCGTGGGTCTTCGCGCGGCGACGGTTGTTCGGCTGGAAAGTACGCTTGCTCACGGGTGGGCTCCAGGCTTGATGATGCGCCACAGCGGCGCTTAACACACAGGATGGCTTGCCAGGGAAGCGAGGGCACGCGAAATAGCCGTCGCGTGACAAGCCGACCGTCGTACGTTACGGGTGAAGCGCGGCCCAGGTCAAACCAGACGGGTTTTCCACTTATCCACAGGCGACTTTTCCACGCCCCCGCCGGCGTCCACAGTATGTGCACCCGGGTGCCACTACGCTGTGGACAACGCCTTGAACGCGGCTGTGCACATAGATACTGTCAGCCCTTCTGGGCCAGCCCCAGGGCTGTGCACAACCTGTGGATCTCCTGTGGAGAGCCTGTGGAGCGCCCGGGTGGGAAGCCCGGCAGCCACGCTGTGGACGAAGGGGCCGCCGAGAGCCGGGGCGGCCGCGAGATGTGGATAACGATCGCGGGGGGCCGCGAAAGGAAGGAGGGGGAGCCGCATCATGAACGCTGTCGACCTCGGCACGGTATGGAAGAGGGCACTGGGCAACTTCCTCAACGAGAACGTGCCGGTGCAGCAGCGCACGTGGCTGTCCATGGTGCGGCCGATCGCCCTGGCCAACGACACGATCGTGCTCGGCGTCCCCAACGACTTCCTCAAGGACCTCATCGAGGGCAAGCTGCGCTCGCTCGTCACGCACGCGCTGTCGCAGGAGCTCGGCCGGACGATGCGGCTGGCGGTGATGATCGACACGACAGCGCCCGAGCAGCCGGCCGTGGACGTCCATCAACAGCCTGTGACTCACAGTTATCCCCAGGATGTGGAGAGTCAGCCACGTTATACACAGCCTGCTCCGCCCCAGCACAACCAGGCTTCCGAGCCTCCACAGTTCTATTCTCCACAGCCCGAGCAGCCCCAGATATCCACCGAATATCCACAGCAGAGCTTCTCTTTTGAACAGGCGCAGCCGTACACACCGCCTGTGGAGAAGAACCCCGAGCCGGCGCAGAACCGCTGGGAGGCGAAGAGCAGCAAGCCCAGCGAACCAGCACGGCTCAACCAGAAATACACATTCGAGACATTCGTCATCGGCGCCAGCAACCGGTTCGCGCACGCGGCGGCCGTGGCGGTGGCCGAATCCCCCGCGAAGGCGTACAACCCTCTCTTCATCTACGGCGATTCAGGGCTGGGGAAGACGCACCTACTGCACGCGATCGGGCACTACGCCCAGAGCCTGTACGACGGCGCGCGGGTCAGGTACGTGAGCTCCGAGGAGTTCACCAACGACTTCATCAACAGCATCCGCGACCACAAGGCCGACGGGTTCCGCGGCCGCTACCGCGCGATCGACATCCTGCTTGTGGACGACATCCAGTTCCTGGAGGGCAAGGAGCAGACGCAGGAGGAGTTCTTCCACACCTTCAACACGCTCCACAACGCCAACAAGCAGATCGTCATCTCCAGCGACCGGGCGCCGAAGCAGCTGATCACGCTGGAGGACCGGCTGCGCAACCGGTTCGAGTGGGGCCTGATCACCGACGTGCAGCCGCCCGAGTTGGAGACCCGGATCGCCATCCTCAGGAAGAAGGCCATCCAGGAGGGGCTGGCCGCGCCGCCCGAGGTGCTCGAATACATCGCGAGCCGCATCTCCACCAACATCCGCGAGCTCGAAGGCGCCCTGATCAGGGTGACGGCGTTCGCCAGCCTCAACCGGCAGGGCGTCGACCTGCAGCTGGCCGAGGTGGTGCTGAAGGACCTCATCACCTCGGAGTCCGACACCGAGATCACCATCGCGGCGATCATGAGCGAGACCGCCCAGTACTTCGGCATCAGCATCGACGACCTGTGCGGCACCTCCCGCAGCCGGGCGCTCGTCAACGCCAGACAGATCGCGATGTACCTCGCCCGCGAACTGACCGAGCTGTCGCTGCCGAAGATCGGCCAGCAGTTCGGCGGCCGTGACCACACGACCGTGATGCACGCCGAGCGGAAGATCCGGTCGCTGATCGCGGAGCGACGGTCGATGTACAACCAGGTCAACGAGCTAACAATGCGGATCAAGCAGACGCCCCGTGGATCTTGAGTTTCATACACAGCCTGTGGAAAACGCTGTGGACCAGCGGAAACGCAAAAAATGACTCGCCGTTCGCCCGGCAATGCTGGGAAAAATCCGTCCACAATGGTTGGGGACAAAGGTGGGGACATCCTGGGGAGAACCTGGGGACTACCAGTGGACAGTGTGTGGACAGACTGTGAACAACGGATCTGGGGCTCCAGAAGGGGCTCCCCTACCCCGTGGATAACCTGTGGAAACATCGTGGATAACCCCGGCCCGGCCGTGGATGAAGGCACCAAGATCTGGGGACGGCCTGTGGGCGAAGAATCTCTGTCCCCAGGCGCGGAAGTTCTCCCCAGGCGTCACCCACAGCTCCGGTGGATGAAAATACGGCCGCTGACCTGCCAAGACGCTAGTTGTCCACAGTACCCACAGCCCCTAGTGTGATGACCTCTTCTATCTCTTACTAAGAAACTCAAAGACCCATAGAGGGGTTCTCCCGGAGCGCGAGTCCGGGAGGGTGGATCCTTGAGATCCTTGAAGCAACGACGAACCCAGGAGGCTGATCACCGTGATGTTCCGAATCGAGCGAGACGTCCTCGCTGAGGCGGTGGCATGGACGGCACGCAGTCTCCCGGCGCGCCCGTCGGTGCCCGTCCTCGCCGGCATGCGCCTGGAGGTCACGGACGAGCAGCAGCTCAAGCTCTCAGGATTCGACTACGAGGTCTCCGCCGAGGTGACGCTCGAGGTCCACACCGGCGAACCGGGCGTCGTGCTCGTCTCGGGCAAGCTGCTCGCCGAGATCACCCGCTCCCTTCCCGCACAACCTGTGGATTTCGTGGTCGACGGCGCCAAGGCGGTCGTCACGTGCGGCAGCGCGCGCTTCACCCTGCTGACCATGCCTGTGGAGGACTACCCGTCGCTTCCCGCCATGCCGCCGGCCGCGGGCCGCGTCGGCAGCGACGTGTTCGCCTCGGCAGTGGGCCAGGTCGCCGTCGCCGCGGGCCGGGACGACACCCTGCCGATGCTCACGGGCGTACGCATGGAGATCGAGGGCGACACGGTGACGCTCGCCGCGACCGACCGCTACCGGCTGGCCGTGCGCGAGCTCAAGTGGCAGCCGGGGCAGCCCGACTTCTCGGCCATCGCGATGATCCCCGGCAAGACGCTCGCCGACACCGCCAAGGCGCTCGGCGCGACCGGCGCCGAGGTGGAGATCGCGCTCAGCTCCGTCGGCGGCACCGGCGAAGGCATGATCGGCTTCTCCAGCGCCGGGCGGCGCACCACAACCCGGCTGCTCGACCCCGAGTTCCCCAAATACCGTTCGCTCCTGCCGACCGAGTTCTCCGCCCGCGCCGACCTGTCCACAGGCCCGTTCGTCGAGGCGGTCAAGCGGGTGGCCCTGGTCGCCGAGCGCAACACCCCCGTACGGCTGGCCTTCAAGAGCGGCGAGGTCGTGCTGGAGGCCGGCAGCGGCGACGAGGCGCAGGCCGTCGAGGCGCTGCCCGTCGAATACGAGGGCGAGGAGATGAACATCGCCTTCAACCACCAGTTCCTGCTGGAAGGACTCGGCGCGATCGACTCCGACGTGGCCAGGCTGCAGATGACCACGTCGACCAAGCCCGCTATCCTCACCGGTGGCAAGCCTGTGGACGACGCGGCCGCGGCGGACTACCGCTACCTGATCATGCCCATCCGCCTGTCCGGCTGACCCGGCCTTCGGGGATGATGGAAGCCTGACTAGGGGGAGACAACATGCAGATCGGCATGGTCGGACTGGGCAAGATGGGCGGCAACATGGCCGAGCGGCTGCGCCGCGGCGGTCATGAGGTCGTCGGCTACGACCGCGACCCGGCCGTCAGCGACGTGGCCAGCCTGAAAGAGCTGGTCGAGCGCCTGCGAGCCCCACGCGCGGTCTGGGTGATGGTGCCCGCGGGCAAGCCCACCCAGACCACCGTCGACGATCTCGGCGAGTTGCTCGCCGAGGGAGACATCGTCGTCGACGGCGGAAACTCCCACTACGGTGACGACCAGAAGCACGCCGGCGAGCTGGCGGAGAAGGGCATCGGGTTCGTCGACTGCGGCGTGAGCGGCGGCGTCTGGGGCCTGGACAACGGTTACGCGCTCATGTGCGGCGGCGACTCCGCCCACGTCGAGCGGCTGATGCCGATCTTCGAGACGCTCAAGCCCGAGGGCGAGGACGGCTTCGTGCACGCCGGCGACGTCGGCGCCGGGCACTTCGCGAAGATGGTCCACAACGGCATCGAATACGGCATGATGCAGGCCTTCGCGGAGGGCTGGGAGCTCCTCGAGGCCTCCGACGTGGTCAAGGACGTCAAGGGCTCCTTCAGCAGCTGGCGCACCGGCACCGTGATCCGCTCCTGGCTGCTCGACCTGCTGGTGCGCGCGCTCGACGACGACGAGCACCTCGACCAGCTGCGCGGCTACGCACAGGACTCCGGCGAGGGCCGGTGGACGGTGCAGGCGGCCGTCGACCACGCCGTCCCGCTGCCGGTCATCACCGCCGCGCTCTACGCGAGGTTCGCCTCGCGCCAGGACGACTCCCCCGCGATGAAGGTCGTCGCGGCGCTGCGCAACCAGTTCGGCGGCCACGCGACCACCGCGGCGGAAGGCAGCACCGCCAAGGGCGCCGACTCGCCGGGCGCCGACGTCACGCCGCCCGGCCCGGGCGAGCGCTAGCCGCCCCCGTCCCCGCCTCCATCGCGAGCCGGTGACCCCAGTGGCGTGCGTGGCCGACTAACCTTCGTGGGGTGCATGTCGCCCACCTCTCGCTGACCGACTTCCGGTCCTACGCGTCCGTGGAGCTCGGCCTGGAGCCGGGCGTCACGGCGTTCGTGGGGCCCAACGGCCAGGGCAAGACCAACCTGGTCGAGGCCCTCGGCTACGTCGCGACGCACTCCAGCCACCGGGTGGCGAGCGACGCGCCCCTCGTCCGGCAGGGCGCCACGCGCGCGGTCGTACGCTGCGCCGTGCAGCGCGACGACCGCCGGGCGCTCATCGAGCTGGAGATCAACCCGGGCCGGGCCAACCGCGCCAGGCTCAACCGCTCGCCCGTGCCGAGGGCGCGCGACGTCGTGGGCCTGCTGCGCACGGTGTTGTTCGCCCCCGAGGACCTGACGCTGTCCAAGGGAGACCCGTCGGAGCGCCGCCGCTTCCTCGACGACCTGCTGGTGGCCAGAGCCCCCAGGTTCGCGGGAGTGCGCGCCGACTACGACCGGGTGCTCAAGCAGCGCGGCGCCCTGCTCCGTACGGCCGCGCAGGCCCGCAGAGGCGCCAGGAGCGCGCGGAAAGCGGAGAGCGACACCGGATTCGCCGCGGCGGGCGCGGGCGACGTACTGAGCACTCTGGAGGTCTGGGACGCCCATCTCGCCCGGCACGGCGCCGAGCTGTTGCAGGCGAGGCTCGAGCTCATCGAGGCGTTGCGCCCGCTGGTCGCGGGGGCCTACGCCGCGCTCGCCCCCGCGAGCGCTCCGGCGACGCTGGCCTACCGCAGCTCGTTGTCCACAGGTGGGGACAACGGTGAGGGTGACGAACTGCTCGAACACGCCGGTGAGCGGGGATCTTCCGATACACAGACGTTATCCACAGACTTGGGGAAAACCCTTGAAGAGCGTCTCCGTGAGCGCCTGCTGGAAGTGCGCCAGTCCGAGCTGGAGCGGGGCGTCACGCTCGTCGGCCCGCACCGCGACGACCTGATCCTCCGTCTCGGCGACCTGCCCGCCCGCGGCTACGCCAGCCACGGCGAGTCCTGGTCGTTCGCGCTGGCGCTGCGGCTGGCCGCCTACGACCTGCTGCGCGCCGACGGCGGAGATCCCGTGCTGATCCTCGACGACGTGTTCGCCGAGCTCGACACCCAGCGCAGGCGCCGCCTCGCCGAGATCGTCGCACCGGCCGAGCAGGTGCTCATCACCGCGGCCGTGCCCGACGACGTCCCCAAGGAGCTGTCAGGAGGCAGGTACGACGTCGCGGAAGGGAGCGTGACCCGTGTCCGCTGAGGACAACCCCACGGCCAAGGGCGCCGCGATGGCCAGGGAGAAGCTCGCCCAGGCCAAGGCCGACGCGGCCAGACGCGGTCAGCTCCCCCGGCGCGAGCCCAGGCGCAGGGCCGCGGGGCCGCGCAGGGAGGGCGGGGATCCACAACTTTTCGGACGGGCCATCGCCGACCTGCTCGCCGATCGCGGCTGGGAACGTTCGGCGGCCGTCGGCGGGGTGTTCGGGCGCTGGGGCGACATCGTGGGCCCCGACCTGGCCGCCCACACCAGGCCCGAGTCGTTCGACGACGGCGTGGTGCTGATCGCCGCCGACTCCACGGCCTGGGCCACGCAGGTCCGGATGCTCGCGCGCACCCTCGTACGCAGGCTCAACGAGGAGCTGGGCGACGGCACGGTGACGAAGGTCAAGGTCAGAGGACCACAGAACGCCCCGCGCCCGTCAGGCGGTTTGCGGGTGACCGGAAGCCGGGGTCCTGGCGACACCTATGGCTAACGGCGTCGAGCGGCGTCCCGCATGGTGTGGATAGTGGCCAAGGGCGATCAGAAAGCCGCAGACGCGATAAGCCCCCCTTTCCGGAGGGGGGATGCCGCCCGGGGGGCAAAACGAGCTAGCGGGCATCACAGGCGCGTTCGTTGCCACCTTGAGGCTCCGGAGGCGGTAGAATGGAAACAGGATTCCGGACACGTCCGCTTGCGTGTCACCCCGGCTCAAGCCGACTCCCCCGGGTGGCTGCGCATCGGGGCACTCACGACGGTGACGGGCACGGCAGGGGCAGCTTTGTGACGATCATGGCGACCCTGGCCGCGTGTCCGCGGCAGGAGGATTTCGCACTTGTCCTACGACGCTAGCTCAATCACCGTACTCGAAGGGCTTGAGGCGGTTCGCAAGCGCCCGGGTATGTATATCGGCTCCACCGGGGAGCGAGGTCTGCACCACCTGGTCTACGAGATCGTGGACAACGCGGTGGACGAGGCTCTCGCCGGATTCGCCACCAGGATCGACATAACGCTGCTCGCCGACAACGGCGTGCGGGTGATCGACGACGGCCGCGGCATACCCACCGGCATACACCCGGTGGAGAAGCGCTCGGCGGTCGAGCTGGTGCTGACCACGCTGCACGCGGGCGGCAAGTTCGACAGCCAGGCCTACGCGGTCTCCGGCGGCCTGCACGGCGTCGGCTCGGCCGTCGTCAACGCGCTGTCCACCGCGATGGACGTCGTGGTCAAGCAGAACGGCCACTACTGGCGCCAGCGTTTCGAATACTCCAAGCCCACCGCGCCGCTGGCCAAGGGCGAGGAGACCGACGAGACCGGCACCACGATAACGTTCTGGCCCGACCCCGAGGTCTTCGAGACCACGGCCTGGAACTACGAGACGCTCTCGCGGCGCTTCCAGGAAATGGCCTTCCTCAACAAGGGCCTGACGATCACGCTGACCGACGAGCGCCCCGAATACATCAACGGCGAGCCGCGCAAGGTCACCTACCTCTACGAGGGCGGCCTGGCCGACTTCGTCAAGCACCTCAACACCAAGAAGGAGCCGGCGCACGCGTCGATCATCTCCTTCGAGGAAGAGGGCGACGGCATAGCGGTCGAAATCGCCATGCAGTGGAACAACTCCTACTCCGAGTCGGTCTACACCTTCGCCAACACGATCAACACGGCCGAGGGCGGCACCCACGAGGAGGGGTTCCGCGCGGCGCTGACGTCGATCGTCAACCGCTACGCCCGCGAGCAGAAGTTCCTCAAAGAGGGCAAGGACGACAACCTCTCGGGTGAGGACGTCCGCGAGGGCCTGACCGCCATCATCTCCGTCAAGCTCTCCGACCCGCAGTTCGAGGGCCAGACCAAGACCAAGCTCGGCAACACCGAGGCCAAGTCGTTCGTCCAGAAGGCGTGCAACGACCACCTGCGCGACTGGCTGGAGCGCAACCCCGGCGAGGCCAAGGACATCATCAACAAGTCGCTGCAGGCCTCACGCGCCCGCCTCGCGGCCCGCCAGGCCCGCGACCTCACCCGGCGCAAGTCGCTGCTCGAGTCGGGCAGCGGGCTGCCCGGCAAGCTGGCCGACTGCCAGTGGAACGACCCTGAGCGGTGCGAGCTGTTCATCGTCGAGGGCGACTCGGCCGGTGGCTCCGCCAAGGGCGGACGCGACTCGAAATTCCAGGCGATCCTGCCCATCCGCGGCAAGATCCTCAACGTCGAGAAGGCGCGGATCGACAAGGTCCTCAAGAACAACGAGGTCCAGGCGCTGATCACCGCTCTGGGCACCGGTGTCCACGACGAGTTCGACATCACCAAGCTGCGCTACCACAAGGTCATCCTGATGGCCGACGCCGACGTCGACGGCCAGCACATCAACACGCTGCTGCTGACGCTGCTGTTCAGGTTCATGAGGCCGCTGGTCGAGGCTGGGCACGTCTACCTGTCGTGCCCGCCGCTCTACAAGATCAAGTGGGACCGCAAGGGCGAGGACGCCTCCTACGCCTACTCCGACCCCGAACGCGACGCGGTCATCGCCGAGGGCATCGCCAACGGCAAGCCCGACCCACGGTCACGCGACAACGTACAACGGTTCAAGGGCCTGGGCGAGATGAACGCGGCCCAGCTCTGGGAGACCACGATGAACCCGGAGACCCGGCTCCTGCGCCTGGTCACGCTCGACGACGCGGCCCAGGCCGACGACCTGTTCAGCGTGCTCATGGGCGAGGACGTCGAGGCCAGGCGCGACTTCATCATCCGCAACGCTCGCGATGTTCGTTTCCTCGACGTCTGAGCGACCGGCCGTGATTCCGCTACCTGCGGTGAGCCGCAGGACATGGCTCATCGTTCCATGAAGAAGGACCTCAACCTGTGACGGACGTGAACACCACTCCCCCGGCTGACCGCATCGAGCCTGTGGACATCCAGTCCGAGATGCAGCGCAGTTACATGGACTACGCGATGTCCGTCATCGTGTCCAGAGCGCTGCCGGACGTGCGCGACGGGCTCAAACCCGTGCACCGCCGGGTGCTCTACGCGATGTACGACGGTGGCTACCGCCCCGACCGCGGCTACTTCAAGTGCGCCCGCGTCGTCGGTGACGTGATGGGTACCTACCATCCCCACGGCGACACCTCGATCTACGACGCGCTGGTGCGCCTGGCGCAGCCGTGGTCGCTGCGTTATCCGCTGGTCGACGGCCAGGGCAACTTCGGTTCGCCGGGCAACGACCCCGCGGCGGCGATGCGCTACACCGAGTGCAAGCTCGCGCCCATCGCCATGGAGATGCTGCGCGACATCGACAAGGAGACCGTCGACTTCCGGGCCAACTACGACGGAAAGTCGCAGGAGCCGGACGTCCTCCCGGCGCGTTTCCCGCAGCTGCTGGTCAACGGCTCGGGCGGCATCGCCGTCGGCATGGCCACCAACATCCCCCCGCACAACCTGCGCGAGGTCGCCTCGGCGGTCAAGTGGGCGCTGGAGAACCCGGAGGCGAGCGACGAAGAGCTGCTCGAAGCCTCGATCAGGCTGGTCAAGGGGCCCGACTTCCCCACCAGTGCGCTGATCGTGGGCCGGCGCGGCATCGAGGACGCCTACCGCACCGGGCGCGGCTCGATCACCATGCGGGCCGTGGTCGAGGTCGAGGAGGACAAGGGCCGGCAGGCGCTCGTCGTCACCGAGCTGCCGTACCAGGTCAACCCCGACAACCTCGCGCTGAAGATCGCGGAGCTGGTGCGTGAGGGCAAACTGACCGGCATCGCCGACGTACGCGACGAAAGCTCCTCGCGGGTCGGACGGCGTCTGATGATCGTGCTCAAGCGCGACGCGGTCGCCAAGGTCGTGCTCAACAACCTCTACAAGCACACCCAGCTCCAGGACACCTTCGGCGCCAACATGCTGGCCCTGGTCGACGGGGTGCCGCGCACGCTGCGGCTCGACCAGTTCATCCGGCACTACGTCACCCACCAGATCCAGGTCATCGTCCGCAGGACCCGCTACCTCCTGCGCAAGGCCGAAGAGCGCGCCCACATCCTGAGCGGGCTGCTGAAGGCCCTCAACCGGCTCGACGAGGTCATCGCCCTCATCCGGGCCTCCGAGTCCGCCTCGGCCGCCCAGCAGGGCCTCATGGGGCTCCTGGAGATCGACGAGATCCAGGCGCAGGCCATCCTCGACATGCAGCTGCGCAAGCTGGCCGCCCTGGAGCGGCAGGCCATCCAGGACGAGTACGACGCCCTGATGACGCAGATCGCGGAGTACAACGCGATCCTCGCCAGCGAGGCCCGCCAGCGCGAGATCGTCAACGACGAGCTGGCCGAGCTGGTCGGCCGCTACGGCGACGACCGCAAGACCGAGATCATCGCCTACGACGGCGACATGTCCATCGAGGACCTGATCGCCGAAGAGGAGATCGTCGTCACGATCACGCGGGGCGGCTACGCCAAGCGCACCCGCACCGACCTCTACCGCGCCCAGAAGCGCGGCGGCAAGGGCGTACGCGGGGCGCAGCTGCGCCAGGACGACATCGTCGACCACTTCTTCGTCACCACGACGCACCACTGGCTGCTGTTCTTCACGAACAAGGGCCGGGTCTACCGGGTCAAGGCGTACGAACTGCCCGACGCCGGCCGCGACGCCCGCGGCATGCACCTGGCCAACCTGCTGGCCATGCAGCCCGACGAGATCGTCATGGAGGTCCTCGACCTGCGTGACTACGACGTCGCCCCCTACCTGGTCCTCGCCACCCGCAGCGGGCTGGTCAAGAAGACGCGCCTGGCCGAGTACGACTCACCCAGGTCCGGCGGCCTCATCGCGATCAACCTGCGCGACGACGACGAGGTCATCGGAGCCCGCCTGGTTTCCGAGGAAGACGATCTGCTGCTCGTCTCCAAGGGGGCGCAGTCGATCCGGTTCACCGCCTCCGACGACGCGCTGCGGCCCATGGGGCGTGCGACCAGCGGCGTCATCGGGATGAGGTTCCTCGACGGTGACGAACTTCTCGCCATGAATCGCATCGCCGACGGTCAACATGTGCTTATCGCCACGAAGGCTGGGTACGCAAAACGGACGCCAGTGGAGCAATATCCAGTTCAAGGACGTGGCGGTAGGGGCGTGCTTACTGCGAAAATCGTATCCTCCCGTGGCAAGCTGGTCGGAGCCGTCATGGTCAATCCAGAGGACGAGGTCTTCGCGATCACGTCTGCCGGCGGGGTGATCCGGACGAGTGCCGGAGAGATCAAGCAGTCCGGCCGTCAGACCATGGGAGTGCGATTGATGAATCTCGCTGAAGGCGACAGCGTGGTGGCCCTCGCCCGGAACGCGGAGTCCTTGGTGACTTCGATGGAGAGTGAGGAAGACGGGGGAGGAGAATAGTCATGAGCGCCCAAGGTGGCACCGCCAGGGCAAAGGCGGCTTCGGGTAACGGACAACAACCGAAGAGACCCACAGAGAAAGAGACCTTCGACGAAACCCGGGACACCTCGCCCGCACAGGGCAGGCCCTTTCCGGCCAAGGACGACGCCAAGCCGGCACCGCCGGCGCCGCCTCCGCAGCAGCAGTCGTCGTCGCAGCGGCCGGAGGGCAACGACACCGTACGCGTCCGCCCGTCCCTGGCCACGGAGGCCCCTCCGCCTCCCAAGGTCGAGGTGCCGAAGAAGAAGTCGAGCGGCCCCGGGGCACGGCTCCCCCGCAAGGCTCACCTGGTCCTGCGCCGCATCGAGCCATGGTCGGCCATGAAGTTCAGCTTCGTGGTGTCCCTGGTCTGTTTCGTGGTGCTGTTCGTGGCGGTGGCCGTGCTCTACGGCGTGCTGTCGGCGCTCGGCGTGTTCGACTCGATCGTCGACCTGGTCAACCAGCTCGGCCAGGGCGAACAGGGCCAGAACTCGATCCCGATCGACATCGCGTCCTGGTTCGAGCCCGTACGCATCCTGGGCTACACCGCCCTGATCGGAGCGGTCAACGTCGTGCTCATCACGGCTCTGGCCACGCTGGGGGCGGTCATCTACAACGTCGCCTCCGACCTCGTCGGGGGCGTCGAGGTGACCTTCAGCGAGGCCGAATAGGCCGTAGCCGGTGTGCTTCGCGCCGTGCCCTTGCCCGGCACGGCGCGAGCAGCATGCCGGACACGGTAAGCTTTTCCCGACCGAACAAACCGGTTCGCCTCCGATCGCCGGATGCGATAACGTTCGGTGTGCGTGCGGGGCTATAGCTCAGACGGTTAGAGCGCTTCCCTGATAAGGAAGAGGTCCCAGGTTCAAGTCCTGGTAGCCCCACCCAGTTCAGTTGACAGGCCGTTTCCGGAAATCGGAAGCAGCCTTTTTTGATCAGCCGGCGGCCCGTCCGAAGTTTGAGCCGGTCCGGGTCGTTCTCGTCGAGGCCCTTGGTGACCGTCGACGGCGGCGAAGGCGCACGCGGCGCCTGGGCGAATGGCGCGGCACCATGGTTGCTACCGGCGGTTCTGCTCTTCCACGGCGGCGCGGAGTGCCGTACCGAACCGGTCCGGTGATTCCAGCCAGGGAAAGTGGCCTGCGTCCGGGACGATGACGACCTCGCAGTCGAGGCGCGTTCCGAGACGTCGCAGGGCGTCGGCGGGCCGGCTGTCGCCGGCTCCGCCGATGATCACGGCGCCGGACGGGAGACGCTCGCGAAGCTTGTCCACATGTGCTTCCAGCGGGTCGGCTTTGGCCGCCGCGTTGAGCTGGGCGTTCATCGTGTAGTTGACGGGCCGCAGCGTACGGGCCGACTCCAGCGCCCAGTCCCACGCCCGAGTCCGGTCGGCGTGGTCGGTATGCCACTTCAGCGTGAGGTATTCGACCTCCTCGGCGTCCGTGCGCGATCCGACCGCGTCGAGTTCGTCGAGCCTGGCCTGCTGCTCGTCAGTACGTCGTGCCCGCTGCGCTGCCCGGTCGGCTTCCCGCCAGGGCTCCAGAAAGGGCCCGGCGATCTGGATCAGTCCGGCCACGCGCTCCGGATGAGCCAGCAAGAAGTAGCCGGCCATATTGGTCCCGAACGAATGCCCCACCAGAACAGCCCGGTCGTGTCCCCACGCATCGAGCAACCTCGCCAGGTCGTCGACGTGGCGAGCGATCGTGTGCTCGCCCTCCCAGGGCGATCCGCCGGTGCCGCGCTGGTCGTAGCGGTGGACCGGGCACAGGTCGTCGATGATGCCGGCGACCGGGGCGAGATAGTCGGGGACCCCTGGACCGCCGTGCACCATGACCACGGGAAATCTCCGCGCCGTCGCCGAACCCGCGGTCCACGTACGTAGCTGCGCCCCGTCATCCAACTCGATCATGGTCGCGGTCATGGACGTGAGTGTAATGTGGCGCCCTCCGCGGCCGGAGCTTGCTACGCACCGCCGGCGTTCGGTCCCGGGAGCACGCCGAGCTGCCGCAGCTGCGACATGACGTCGACGACCGCCCAGGTCTCGGCGACCCGCCCGTCGGTGAACCGGGCGATGAGGATCTCCTTGTACGTGATGGTCCTGCCGGTCGGCGGCACGCCCATGTACTCACCCCGGTGCGTTCCGGTGACCGTGTTCCTGGTCACGACCCTGTCGCCTTCCGCGATCACGTCCTCGATCTCGATGTGCAGGTCGGGGAAGGCTCGGCGCAGCACCGTGAACACCTCCTTCAGCGCCGACGTCCCCGTCGTCTCGATCGGCAGCGGCGTACGAATCTGCACGTCAGGCTGGACGACCTCGTCGATCGTCCTGGAGATGATCTCTTCGTCGCCGGTGCTGACGGCGTCGTGGAAGCGGCGGAGCGTCTCCTTGTTGCGTTCCACCGTGGTGATGATCGACATGTGGGCTCCTTGGTTCATAGGGGTGCCCGCCTGGGGCGGGGCAGGACGGTGTCCGCCGGCCGGGGTCATCCGGCGTAGGGGCCGAACCGGCCCCAGGCGACGAGTGCGGCGAGTGCGAAGAGGATGACGGTGACCACCAGCCCGGACGGCTCGTTGCGGCGGACGTGCACGACGGCCGCGACGATCATCATGACCGCCAGACCGGCCGCGGCGATCGGCGTCAGGACGGACGCGATCCCGGTCGCGGCGGGAAGGATCAGCCCGGCCGCCCCGAGCAGCTCCATCACGCCGATGCGCCGCACCGCACCCTGGGAGAACGTCTCCATCCACGGATACTTGCCGACCAGCTTGTCCTTCGGGCTGGTGAGCTTGGCCAGGCCGGACATGGCGAAGAAGGCGGCCAGGAGCACCTGCACGATCCACAGGAACACGTTCATCGAGGTGTCACACCCTCGGCTGCCGGTGTGGAGGCCGGCGTCGATGCGGTTGTTCCGCCCGTGCCGAAGGCCGGAAAGTTGTCGCTCATGTCCAGGGGACGAACGGGCGGCCTCACGGGGGACAGCCCGGAACCCGGGAAGTTCCGGCCGATGAGTTCCCGGCGCCGCGGAGGTCGGTATGGGTGACGCATCGACCACGCATGTGGAGGACGACATGGCGCGAGACCTCTTCGCCGGCATTCCCGTCACCGACTACGCGGCGGCGTTGCCGTGGTACGAGCGGCTGTTCGGCGGGCCGCCCGCATTCCTGCCGAACGACGTCGAGGCGGTGTGGGAGCTGGCCGCCAACCGTTACGTCTACATCGTCCAGGACCCGGCGCGGGCGGGGAACGCCCTGGTGATGTCGTTCGTCGACGACCTGGACCAGAGGGTCGCCGAGATCGCCCGGCGGGGCATCGAGCCTGCCGGGCGGGAGACGTACGACGGTGGCGTGACCAAGGTGACCTACCGCGACGCGGAGGGCAATGAGATCAGCTTCGGCGGCGGCCTCTAGAGGGCCGGGCCTGGCTCAGTCGCGGAGGTCGTGCTCGATGCGATACTGCCGCTCCAGGCCGGCGGCGTCCTCGCCCTCGGCCTCGTAGAGGTCGGTGGACCAGGGGATCGGGCAGGGCGGCCGATGGCCGGGATCGGGGCAGAGCAGCCGCTGCACCTGCTCCTTGACGTCGCGTGCCTGCTCCTCGGTGGCGTACATCTCCACGCGCAGTTCCCACCGGGTCCTGTCGTCTGCCATGCCTCTATTGTGGTGGGCGGTCGGGAGTGTCCGGTTCGTGGCGCGCGCCGTTCCGGACACTCCCGCCTGCTCCGCCAGGATCACCTGGCGTCGGACCTGACTAGCACCAGTCCTTGACGCTGATGGTGACGGGGATGGACTCGGTTCGTGTGCCGTCCGAGGCCGTTAACCGCGATTCGTACACCTTGGCCGACGATGGAGGGAATCTCAGGAAGATCCAGCCGTTGATCGTCGTGGATCCGTCCTCGGGGTCGGTGTAGTTGGAGCCGGGCGGGATCGGCGCGCTTTCGTGGGTCGTCCCCGGGGGCAGGTTCCTCATCCCCATCTCGATGGTCGTCGACCAGTTTCCGACCACCGCGGCGATGAGGTAGGTGCTGTGCTCGTAACCGGCCTGCACGCAGATCTTCTGGTGGGAGTGCTTCAGCTCCCAGGTGCCGGCCGAGGCGGGTGTGGTGCCGGACAGGGCGAGTGCCGCCCCGGCCGTCGCGCCGATCGCCAGCTTGGCGGCACGCTTGATCCTGGGCACGGGTTCCTCCTTGATGTCCGTACGTCGCGTGTTCCCGCATGTTCGAGATCGGGCACCGCGTTGACATGTTCAAAATTAAACGAGTTGAGGATCAAGGTAAAGAGTCTTTGCCGCCCGGTGGCAAGGTGGGATCACGGCCACCCGTAGACGGACCTGACGGCGGAGGCGATCTCGTTCACCAGGCCGAAGTCGTCGCCGTTGGCGAGGATCGCGTAACCCGCGCCCAGCTCCGGATAACCCCTGAACACCGACTTGAAGCCACGGTTGGAGCCGTCGTGGGTGTAGGCGAAGTTCTTGGTGCCGACTCCGGAGACGAACACGCCGCGGCCCATGTTCCTCTGCGGCCCGGGGGTGAGCAGGCTGCGTACGGACGCCTTGGTCAGCGGGCCGTCCACGTTGCCGGAGGCGGTCCAGGCCTTGTTGAGGTAGCACACGAGCCGGCACAGGTCCTGCACGGTGGTGTAGAGGCCGGCGGCGGCCGACTCGGGGTAGCGGTTGCGCCGCCCGGGGATCACCGCTCCCGCCGTCGTGTGGCCCGCGGCCCGCTCGAAGCCGGGCTCCAGCGCGTACGAACTGGTCCTCATGCCGAGCGGGGTGAAGACCTGCTGGTCCATGTACGCGGCCAGGCTCTGCCCGGTCTGCTCCTCGATCATCCGCTGCAACAGCACGAATCCGGCGCCGGAGTAGTGGTATTCGGCACCGGGTTCCGTGGTGAGCTCGATCTTCGGGGTGTTGCCCTTGCCGTTCATGACCTCCAGCAGGGACGGCACGGTGACGCCGGGGCCGTACCCGGGGAAGCCGCCGCCACCCGACGAGAAGCCGGAGCAGGCGTCGAGCGGGTACGTGGAGCCGCGTCCTGAGATGCCGGCGCGGTGGGTGAGCACCCGCTCGATCGTCGGGACCGCCTTGGCCGAGACGCAGTCGCGGTGCGGCAACGTCCAGCCGAGGTGGGGGCGGATGTCGTCGGTCACCGGCCGGCCGAGCGTCTGCATGAGGCGCAGCACGCCGACCGCCGCGACCGCCTTGCTGATCGAGGCGGCCTGGAAGGCGCTTTCTGGATGTACGGCCGCCGCGGCGCCCGCCTCCAGCCGGCCGTACCCCGTGGACCAGGCGATGCGGTTGCCGGTCACCACCGCGACGGCCACGCCCGGAGTGTGGTACGCGCTCATGCGCCGCCAGATGTCGGAGCCGCCCACCGCGTTCTCCACCTTGCGCACCCGGTCGGCCGGCAGATCGGGCAGCGTGCCGCGCGAGCACAGCGACCAGCCCTTGTTCACGGGCGAGAAGGCGACGTTGTGCACCTCATAGCCGTCGGCGACCATGTTCTTGATCTCGGAACGGCACTCGTCGTCGATGCCGCGAGCGTGGAACTCGTCCTGCGCGACGACCACCCATCCCCCGGCGTAGGGGAACGCGACCCGGGTGACGCGGCGGCCGCCCTGCTGCAGGTTGCGCATCATCTGGTAACACTCGTCGTCGATGCCCCGGGCGAAGGTGCCCTTGGTGGCCACGAGCACCCACCGGTTGCCGCCCGCCGACGGGAAGGCGACGTGCTCCACCTGCTGCCCGGCAGTGTAGTAGGCGGTGATGCGCTGGTGGCACTCCTCCGGGATGTTCCGCGCCGACACCCCCTTGTCCGTGGTGATCACCCACCGGTCGCCACCCTCGGGCGGGAACGCCACGCAGTGGATGCGGCGCCCCGCGGCGATCAGCTTCTGCAACTCGGTGAAACACGGGTCCGGGATGCCACGGGCGAAATAGCGGCCGTCCGCGGTGACCATGACCCAGCCGTTGGACGGGGTGAAGGCGAACGAGGTGATGCGGTAGGGGGCCAGCTCCTTCATCTTGCGGTGTGCCTCGTCGGGGATCCGCCGGTTGAACGAGGGATGACCCGCCGCCACCGCCGGCTCCGCGAGCCCTCCGAGCGTCGCGCCCGCGGCTCCGGCCAGCGTGAGAAAACGTCTCCTGTCCACGTCACTCCTCAAGGTCGACTTCCGTCCTGGGAATGCTGGCACGGGTCGCCCACCCACGAAAATCGGGTGGCGCGGGCATCACCGGGCGGGACAACATCCACCCATGACAACGCCCACCGTTGATGTCCGGCCCGCCACCCGGGCCGACGCGGCGCTGCTCGCGCGGCTGAACGATGTCGTGCACGCGGTCCACGTCGCCGCGCGGCCGGACGTCTTCCGCGCGGCCTCGTCGCAGGACGAACTCGTCGCGCTCTTCGACGATTTTCTGCGGCGAGAGAATGCGCTCGCATTCATCGCCCGTTCGTCAGGCGAAGCCGTGGGTTATGCCACGGCGACGCTCCACGAGCGTTCTGGTGACGTGCTCACGCGGCCGAGGAGCTTCGTCGCCTTGGAACATCTCGCCGTGGATCCCGGCGCGGCGCGTGTGGGGATCGGCACCGCCCTGGTCGATGCCGTACGTACGGCCGGAAAGGAGGCGGGCTGCCCCGGTCTGGCGAATGCGGCGGTGAAATGGTCGCCGTGCGGAGCAGCCGGCGCTCCTTGAGTTTCCGCGGCCGAAATGCCGCGGGTCAGTTTCCCGCGGAGTTGGACGCCGTCACCGCACCGACCCGCAACGGGGTCTCTTCCACCTTCACCATGACCGGGCGTCGTTTCATCCCTGCCCCTTCGTCGGATGGATCTCTCCAGTATCCTTGCCCACACCATGACCATTGACAAACTCCACATCTGAATTGTCATCAGGTCTGTCATCACATTTCACGAATGGATTCCGCGTGGCCGGTCGATTTCCATCCGGCACGGCGTACGCGCTTGGCACAGACTGATCGGAGAGGGGTCGGTGCGCGAGGCGGGGAGATCGGGTGAGTGACCGGGTGAGACATGGTGCGCGGTGGGTCCTGGCGTTCGACGCGGAAGGCGCGGGCCTCGCCCTGCCGCTCCGCTCGGCGGTGGCCCTGTCGCTGGTGGGCGCTCTGGGGGTGGTGCTGGCCGCGATCGTCTGGCACACCCTGCTCGACGACTACGGCGTACGCAACGTGACGGCCGGCACCCTGGGGCTGGCCACGGCGATCGCGCTGGTGGTGGCTCGCTTCCGGCCCAGGGCGGCGTGGTGGTTGTCGCTGACCGCGGCCGTGGCGGCGGCCGTGACGTCCCATGCCGAGCTGGACGGGATGGTGTGGCCGGCGCCGGTGCTGGTGGCCCACGTGGCCGTGCTGGGTCTGGTGGGATTCGGGGCCCCGCACGTGATGCTGGCCGAGATGTGGCTCGGGACGCTGACGGCCGGGATCGTCCTGTGGGCGGGGCTGCCGGGCGAGCAGACGCTGGTGAGCCTGATGGACATGTCGTTGTTGTCCGGCATGGTGCTGATCACCGTGGGCGCGCTCGGCGGGCACCGTGACGCGCTGCGCCGGGTGGCGCTCGCGGACCAGAAGGCGCTGGCGGAGCAGACCAGGTCCGCCCTGCTGGAGGAGCGCGCCAGGATCGCGCGGGAACTGCACGACGTGGTGGCCCACCACATGTCGGTGGTCGCGGTGCAGGCCGAGGCGGCCCCCTACCGCGTGTCCGATCCTCCCCCGGAGCTGGCGCGGAGTTTCGCCACCATCCGGTCGAGCGCGGTGGAGGCGCTCACCGAGCTGCACCGCATCCTCGACCTGCTGCGGAACGGCACGGACGAGGCGAGCCCGCAGCCGACCCTGGAGCGGCTGGACGAGCTGGTCGGCCGGCTGCGGGCCGCGGGCACACCGGTGACCATGCGCGTCGAGGGCGAACGCCGGGCGCTCCCGCCGGGGGTGGAGCTGTCGGCGTACCGGATCGTGCAGGAGGCGCTGAGCAACGCACTCCAGCACGCGCCGGGTGCACGGGTCGGCGTCGAGGTGACGTACAAGCCTGACGGTCTGCACATCCGCGTCGACAACGACCCGCCACCCCACCCGCCCCCACTGTCCGACCGCCCAGGACACGGCCTGCTCGGCATGCGCGAGCGCGTGTCCATGCTGGCCGGGGATCTGACGGCGGGCGTGCGGCAGGACGGGGGCTACATGGTGACGGTACGGCTGCCGCTCGGCGGGAGGGAGGTCAGGTGAGCATCCGGGTGCTGATCGCCGACGACCAGTCGATGGTGCGTGAGGCGTTCGTCGTCCTGCTCAATGCCCAGCCCGACATCGAGGTGGTGGGCGAGGCCGTCGACGGTGACGACGCGCTGGCCAAGGCCGCCGCGCTGGAGCCCGACGTCGTGCTGATGGACGTGCGCATGCCGGGAACCGACGGCCTGGAGGCCACCCGCCGCCTCGCCGGGCGCACGAAGGTGCTGATGCTGACCACGTTCGACCTCGACGAGTACGTCTACGAGGCGCTGCGCGCCGGCGCCAGCGGCTTCCTGCTGAAGAAGGCCACGGCCCGCGAACTGGGCGAGGCCGTACGCGTCGTCGCGAACGGGGACGCCATGCTGGCGCCGTCCGTCACCCGCCGGCTGATCAGCGCCTTCGCCCGGATGGGGCCGCCACGGCCGTTCACCGGGGAGAGGCCGGGCCCGCTGACCCCGCGCGAGAGCGAGATCCTCACGCTCATCGCGCACGGCTTGTCCAACACCGAGATCGCCGACAACCTCGTCATCGCGGAGCAGACCGTGAAGACCCACGTCAGCAACATCCTGACGAAGATCGGGGTGCGCGATCGTACGCAGGCGGCGGTGTACGCGTTCCAGACCGGGCTGGTCACCCCCTACGGCGGAGCTAGATCTTACGATCCCCCCACAGCGCCATGACATGCGGGCGACGCCGCTCGTAGGTTCGGGACACGATCACTGCCGCGAAAGGTCCGGTGACGTCCCCGATGTCCAGAATCCCCGAGCTGCTGCATCGCACCCTTTTCCGCACCGTCTCCCTCCTCGGCCCGCGGGCTCAGGGGAAGGTGCTGCACCGGTACTTCGACTGGTGGCACCGCCGGCCCGACCCGTGGTCGCTGGCCACGGACGCGTACGAGCGCCGCAAGTACCGGACGACGCTCGACGCGCTGCCGGAGGGGGCGTACGCGCGCATCCTGGAGGTGGGGTGCGCGGAGGGTGTCTTCACGCAGACGCTGGCCGAGCTCTGGCCGGACGCCGTGATCACGGGGCTGGACGTGTCGGAGCGGGCGCTGGCGCGGGCCAGGGAGCGCGGGGGCGGCGACGGCGGGCGGGTGCGGTTCGTCCACGCCGACCTGCTCGGCCACGAGGAGCGGGACCCGTACGATCTGGTGTTCTGCGCGGAGACCCTCTACTACGTCGGCCGCGGCGACAGGTTGCGCAGGGCGTCGGAGCGGCTGCGCGCGTTGCTGGCGCCCGGGGGCGTGCTGGTGCTCGTGCATCCGTGGCCGGAGGCGGAGCGGCTGCACGGGTTCGTCGACGGGGACCCCACGGTCACGAAGGTGGCCGAGCGGGTGGAACGGGACGCTTCACGTCCTTACGCCATCTCGGTCTACCGGGCGGGTTCTTCGCGGCCGACTGAGGTCGTACGTCCTGCTATAGACGGAGATATCACCTCTAAGTAGTCGGTTGATGACATAGGGCGCTGTAGCGTTCACGTGTGGTCTCCGGCTCACGCACGACGATCGAGCGGCCCGGACGGAAGCGGTGGTCGACCCTTCTGGCCGGGGCCGTGCTCTGCGTGGGCGTGTGGCCCGCTTCGTCGCAGCCGGCGCACGCCGCGTCGCTCGTCCCCTGGGAATCCGTGCACGTCGATCGCGTGCACCTCGACCGGCACGTCGACCGCCGTGACGGGCGGGACGGCTCGTGCCCGCGGCGGCGTTCGGCGTTCCGGCGGCATGCGGGCAAGCCCGCCGGTGGCCGGTGCGCCGGCGGCGGGGTTCTGGCGCCTCTCCCCTTCCCCGGTCGCGACCACGGGCCCGCGCGCCACCGGTTCAGGCCGCTGAGGCCGAGGCTCGTCACGCGCTGGCGTACGGACGTGGACCGGCTCCCCCACCGGGGCGCCGGACGCATCTAGGCCGGCGGCGCGCACCCCGCCGGATGGTTCGAAGATTCTTCATGCGAGCTGGATCGCTCCATCGGGGCAGGTAGCGTGCCGGCCGTGAAGGTCCATCAATCTCTTGTGAAGCCGCTGCTCGTCGCGGGAACGGCGACGGTCACGGTGGTGGCCGGCCTGGCCGGGCCGGTCCAGGCCGGGGAGAACTACGGGCAGTACTCCCAGTTCGCCAAGCGCAGCGCTGGGAACCACTGGTCGGGCGGTCAGGCCGCCGGTCAGTGGACGTGGAAACCGCTGGGTCCTGGGACGTCCGAGATCAGCTGGGGCGACCCGAAGAAGTGGCCGCCGAGCTACGCGGAGAAGTTCGTCCATGTCGGGAACTGGCTGATGCTGGACGGCTGGCGGGACAACGGCACGTACTACACGGTCAGGGTGACGAAGGAGCAGATCGGCGACGCCAAGTGCAAGAATCTGCGTACTTTCGCCACCTCCGGCCGGCAGCACTACGTGAAGTGGGACATCCCCTCCACCGGCTACTGCCTGAAGGCCTGGGGCACGATCACCGAGAAGTCCTCGGGCAAGGTCGTCGACTTCGGGCACACGCAGATCTGGTCGCCGCCCGCGCCCTGCTCGAACAAGTACCTCGGGACCAAGACCTGCATCAAGCAGTGGGAGTCCTGGTGGGACAACAACGGCAAGCCGGGCAAGCCGATCACCAGGAAGCTGGATCGTGACCAGTACATCGCCCGCGGACTCGGCATGGCGTTCAAGATCCAGCAGTACTACCCGAAGAACTGGAAGTCGGAGGCGCGCAACTACTGGAAATGGTGACCGCCGTTGACAGGTTGTCCACAGGCTGTGCACACACCCGCGCGGTGTGGACGGAGCTCCTGTCAGCCCATTCCAGCGAGGCGATATCAGGTTGTTATACGCCCGACCCAGAGGGTGACGAATCCTTGCATTGAGTGATAATGCCAGGTCGTACGGCATGTCGGGCGGGTCGTCGGACCCGTTTCCGGCGACGTGACAGGCGGAGGTCGTGGTAGGCCGCTGCCACCGGCAGGTCCGGTCAAGGATTCCGAGGTGGCAGCGTTATCCACAGGAGCGACTGGTTATCCACAGCCTTGGGATGGAGCTCTTCACTCGGTCCCCGCCTCCACCTGGTGGAGCGCCTCGGCGATGGATCTCCGGGCGGCGCGGATGCGCGCCGTCCGCGCCAGGTCGCGCCAGCCGAGCCGCATGCCCTCCGCGGCCAGTTCGTCGAAAGCGGCGAACATCGCCAGCTTCTGCTGGACGATCTTGCCCCAGGCGTCGTCCTCGATCGTGTAGAAGACGTTGCGCCCTCCGGCCTTGCGGAACCGGCGGATGAGCCTGTGGGACGTCAGCAGGTGCAGGTTGGTCGTCAGCGACGCCCGGCTCGCCCCGATGGCCCCGGCGATGTCGGACGCGGTCTGCTCCGGCGGCTCGCACACCATGAGCCAGCCCAGGATGCGGCCGCTGATGGGCGCGAGCCCCCACTCCTCGGAGACGAACGCCGCCACCCGCTCGACCCAGGCGAGGACCCGCTCACGTCCGGGGCCGTCCTGCTCGGTCATGCCACCATTGTAACGTTAAGCAGTCATATCGGTACTTTCCGCTGTCGACCTGCAGTGTCGTCAGGGTGTGCGGACGGACTGAAGTGCTCCTACTTTCGTCAGGGGCGCTTGTGGCGAACGGACCGCGTTCACGGGCACCACCAGGCCATACGCTCGAAGACGTGGGTGGTACGTCGTTCGAACGCCGCGTGCTCGGCGAGGTGGTCCGCGTCGTCGATCGCGCGGCTCCATGGGTCGTCGGCCTGGCCGTGGCCGTGCTGTCGATCGTCCTGCCGTCCCCGGGCCGGGCGTTGGAAGAGGTCGCGGATCCGGGGCGGATCCTGTTCTCCGTCGCCTGCGGCGCGGCGGCGTGGGCCGGACGCCGGTGGCGGTGGCCGCTGGTCGTGCTGGGCGCGGTGGCATGCGTGCACTACGCGCAGTGGCACGTCCTCACCGTGGCGACGTACTACGTGGTGACGGCGGCGCCGCGGCGGCGGCTCGTCCCGCTCTACGTCGTGGCCGCGACCGCCCTTGTCGCGGGGCGAGCCGTCCTGGCGCCGCCTGATGACGGCTGGTCGCTGGAGGGGGTGGGGGGCGATCTCGTCTGGGCGGTCGTGCTGCCCCTGGTGGTGGGCCTGTGGGTGGGCGCACGAAGGCAGGTGCTGGCAGGGCTGCGCGAACGCGCCGAGCGGCTGGAACGCGAGCAGGAGGCGCGGGCCGAACAGGCGAGGGCGCAGGAGCGCACGCGGATCGCGCGGGAGATGCACGACGTGGTCGCCCACCGGGTGTCGCTGATCGTTCTGCACGCCGGCGCACTCGAGGTCAGCGCCCCCGACGAGCGTACGGCCGCCGAGATCGCCGGCATCAGGGCCGCCGGGAGGGACGCGCTGGCGAGCCTGCGCGAGACCCTCGGAGTGCTCCGCACCCAGAAGTCCCCCGACGGCCTCGCCCCGCCGCCCTCGCTCGCCGACCTCGACAGGTTGCTCGGCCAGTCGAGGTCCGCGGGCCTGCGCGTACGACGCCGGGACGAGGGCGACCCCAAGCCGGTGCCGGAGGCCGCGCAGCGCGCCGCCTACCGCGTGGTTCAGGAGGCGCTGACCAACATCCACAAGCATGTGGGCGAGTGCAATGTCGACGTCGTCCTTCGCTATGGCCCTGGCGAGCTGGAGGTGACCGTGCACAACGCCCCGCCCGCCGGCGCGCGCCCCGCCGAGCCTCCGCCCGGAAGCGGCCTCGGGCTGCTCGGCCTGCGCGAGCGGGTCTCCCTGCTCGGCGGCCGGCTCCGTACGAGCTCAAGTCAGGAGGGCGGCTTCACCGTCACCGCCCGGATTCCCGCCGAGCACGTCGGGGAGCCGGCATGATCAGGGTCCTGGTCGTCGACGACGAGCTCATGGTGCGGTCCTGGCTGCGGATGATCCTGGAGTCGGCCGGCGACATCTCCGTCGTGGCCGAGGCGGGCGACGGGGACGAGGCGGTGGCCGCGGCCGCCCGGTGCCGTCCCGGCGTCGTGCTCATGGACGTGCGGATGCCCGGCACCGACGGCCTGGCCGCCGCCGCCCGCATGGCGGACCTGCCCGACCCGCCGAAGGTCGTCATGCTCACCACGTTCGACCTCGACGAGTACGTGCACGAGGCGCTGCGCGCCGGCGCCGTGGGCTTCCTGCTGAAGGACACACCTCCCCGCGATCTCGCAGCCGCCGTCCGCGCCGTCGCCGAAGGGAACGCCATGCTCGCGCCCACCGTGACCAGGCGGCTCATCAGCGCGTTCACCGAACAGCGCCGACCCTCCAGGAGCGATGACGCCCGGCGGCTCCTCGGCCGGCTGACCGACCGCGAGCACGAAGTCGTCCTCGCGGTCGCCCGCGGCCTGTCGAACCGGCAGATCGGGCGCGAGCTGTCCATGACCGAGACGACCGTCAAGGCACACGTCAGCCGCGCCCTGGCCAAACTCCGCCTCACGAACCGGGTGCAGGCAGCGATCCTGGTCCATGACGCCGGTCTCCTGTGACCCGTCACGCCACCAGGCCGTGTTTCTCACAAGGCATTGAGCGATCTTTCGAAACACGCTCCTAGCTTGATCTTCAACCTGCCGGTCTCGGTCGGGCAGCGAGGGTCTCCCGTTAGATGGTTTGCCGACGTCGTGGTGGCCGTCCGGGGCCGGGTTCACCGGGTTTCGGTGCACTGGCCGGCCAGGTGGTCATCGCACGGATGTTCCGGCTCGGAATCAAGAGCGGGACGGGTCGTGAGGAAGGGCCCAACGTCGCGCCTTGCGCCGGATTTGCGGATCCGGAGATTGCCGCGTTGCTCGCCTGGCTGGTGGGTCTCTGCGGGCGCACGGTCGGGTGCTGCGCAGTCGTCGCTTGGGCTTCGATCACAGGTGGTGGGCAATGGTGGCCGGTTCGGGCGGGGGAAACAGGTTGAAGAAGCGCTCCGCCGTGGCTTCGGCGCCGGTGAGTGTCAGGTCTCCGGCAGTGAGCGCCTCGGCGAGCTGACGATCGTTGCGGAGCAGCGCGGCCAGGGTGTCTGGGGCGGTTTCGATGGTCAGATCGGGTTGTTTCGTGCCGCCGCGGGTGAGCTCGATCGTTGCGTTGGCGATCTTGATACGGAACTGATCCTCGCCGAGCCGCAGGTCGAGGGTCAGGTCGAGTTCCTGTGCGGCATGAGGGTCGAACAGCGCCTTGAGAGAGAGGATGAGGGAGTCGACGCTGATAGCGGCGTCGCGGCGCATCGACGGAGAGCGACTGCTCCAACGGCCGAGTCGGGTGATGGTCGGCTCGAGTTCCGCGCCCCATTCGGTCAGCTCGTAAATCCAGGAGCCCGCGGGCGGGGCGAGCTTGCGGCGCTGCAGGACCCCGACTTCCTGGAGTTCGCGCAGGCGCTGGGTCAGGACATCGGCACTGATGCCGGGCAAACCTGTCCGCAGGTCGGTGAAGCGCTTGGGGCCGAGCAGTAGCTCGCGTACGACCAGGAGCGCCCAGCGTTCCCCGATCAGCTCCAGCCCGTGCGCCACCGCGCACCCGTCGCCCGACCAAGACCCGAAGGTTGAAGATCAAGCCTAGGTGATCCGGGTGAGATCGATGATCACGTAGTCGTCGCCCAGGGGGTAGGCGACCAGATTGTTTCTGTAGATGCCCGGCTCCACCGTAGGGTAGCTCTTTCCGTCGGGGGTTTCGCGCAGGCCCAGGTCCCCGGACTTGCCTGTGGCCAGGTCCAGCAGCAACTGCCGTCGTGCGCGTTGGTCCCGAGTCCGCACGGTCATGAAGCGGTCGTAGGCGACGCCGGTCGCGGCCGACTGCTGGAGCTGCCGTTCGTGTGAGCCGTCGCGCAGGCGGTAGAAGGGCTGGTGATCCGCGGCAATGCCCACGCACGTCGTCACACCGCAGCGGACGTCCTGGTCTCCGGGACGTACCAGCGCCTTGCTCGTCTCTCCGGTTTCGACGTTGCGGATCTCCTCGAAACTGGGCTCGTTGTTCGGCGTGTACCGGCCGGGGGTCCCCACCCACGGCCAGCGCAGGATGTGGTGGCGTTCGGCGTCGGCGACCGGGGTCACGGCGCCGCCCGTCAGCGGGAGCGTGAAGACGCCGCCTTCCATGACGGAGAAGGCCAGCCTGTCGCCGACGACCACCGTGGTGTCGCCACGTCCCTCGACCGGGGCGTCCGTGGGGATGGGCTCAGGCTCCCCACCCGCGATGGGCACCGACCAGAACGTGGTCCGGATGCCGGTGATGGTCTGCCAGACGATGCGGTCCTGGCCCGCTGCGTAGTTGGAGGCGTACACGCCCTCCGGGGTGCGGATGTCCGCGATCTTCCGATGCCTGCCGGTGGTGAGGTCGTAGGCGTAGATCGCGTCCGCCTTCTCGAAGCTCTCCCAGGTTTCGAGGAGGACGGTGTGGTCGTCGATGAAGACGCGGGGCTGGTACTTCTTGACGCCGGGCAGCTTCGCCGGGATCTTCCATACGGCCTGCGGCCACACCTGGTCGATAGGTCTGGGATCGGCGGCGCGGGTCGTCGCGGCGGACGCCGACGGCGTGGCGACCGGGTTCAGCACCACCGGGGCGTTGTCGCCCTGCCCCCGCACCGCCCATCCGACGCCGCCCGCCACCACGACGACGGCGAGGGCCGCAGCCACGGCATGGCGACGTTCCCGGCGACGGCGCGACCGGCCGACGATCTGCGCCGGGAATCCAGCCGGCGCCTGCGGCGCACCCTCGGCCCCGCACATGATGACCCGGTGGAGATCGTCTTCCAGATCCTTCGTCATGGGAGGTTCCTCTCAGCAGATGTGGTGTGGGCCTGCGCCCTCGTCATGCGGTCGTGGCCGGCGGGTGTGGAAGGGGCCTTCGCGGGCGGCGCGCGGCGCGCGGCCATCTCCGAACGCAGCCTCGCCAGTCCGAGCGAGGCATGGCTGCGAACGGTCCCCTGAGAGATCTTGAGCAGGTCAGCGATCTCGGCGTCGGCCAGTTGCTCGTAGAAGCGGAGCACGAGAACGGCGCGCTGCTTGCGCGGCAGCCCGGCCAAGGCGTGCCAGAGATCCTGGTCGCCGTCGGAGGGCAGCGTGTCGTGGAGCGGGACCTCCGGTAAGGCCCACGACACGTGCTCGCGCCGCCTCAGCCGCCACCGGCTGATGTGCAACCTGGCCATGATCACCTTGGCGTAGCGCTCCGGGTCCTCCTTGCTGCGCACCCGCGCCCATGCGCGGTGCAGCCTGATCAGGACCTCCTGCGTCAGGTCCGCCGCGTCGTGGGGGTTGCCGCTGAGCGCGTAGCCGTAACGCATGAGCACGTTGGCCCGCTCGGCGACGAACTCCGTGAAACGGGAGTCGTCTTCCACCTGTCGTCTCCACCCTCTCCCTGGTCTGTCATCTCACAGACGGGGATGGGGCGCGTTTTGTTGAAGAACCTCCGCAACTCCGAGCAAACCGCGATTCCGGCCGGGATCCTGGCGGCGTTGCAGGTGTTTGCGGACACTGCGGGGAAGATCGGCTGAACGGTGAGCGCCGCGCCCACTGCGCATCGGTGAGGTCGAACCGCCGCGTCACCGCCAAGGTGGCCACGAGGTCTCCGGTTACAGGTTCTTCATGGTCGAGGAACCTGTTACCGGAGGCCTCTTCGCTCGTCCGGCACCGACAGGCCGTCCATCAACACTGTCGAGACAGGCCCTCTAGCCCAGCAGCCCCTCCCCGATCCAGCCGCCGGGCGCGCAGCCCGGCGGGATGGCGAAGACGGCCGAGCCGATCGCGGTGACCCACTCGTTGAGCAGGTCACCCTCGGCCAGCCGCCGCTGGACCGGCACGAACTGCCGCTCGATGTCCGCCTGGAACGAGGCGAACAGCAGCCCGGAGTCCGACTCGCCGTCCTCGGTCAGACCCTCGTCGTAGTTGTACGGCCGCCGCAGGATGCGCTGCGCCGGATCCGCCACGTGGGCCCGCCTGATGTGGGCGTACTCGGAGATGACCGGGAACCCCAGGTTGTTCTTCCGTTCGAAATCGGGCTCGTCGCGTTCGGCCCGGCCCGTCAGCGGAGCGCCGGTGTCGAGCCGCCGGCCGATGGTGAACTCCCTGGCCACGCGGTCGGCGGCGTCCCACGTCTCCAGGTGCATGCGGATCCTGCGCAACACCATGGTGGTGCCGCCGCGCATCCCGTCCGCGTCCAGGCCGAGCCAGACGGCCCGGTCCAGGTCGGCCGGGTTCACGGTGCCGTCTACCTGGCCCATCAGGTTGCGCTGCGTCGTCCCCTTGGCCCCGCCGCGGAAACCGCGCTGGGTCCAGCGCACGCGGGCGAACGACCGCGCGTCCTTGACGAGCATCCGTACGGCGTGCGCGACGGTCAGGCCGTCGTCGGCGCACACCTGGACGAGCAGGTCACCGCCGCTCCACCGTTCAGCCAGCTTGTCCGTCTCGAACGCGGGCAGCGGGCGCACCGGCGAATCCACCTTCGCCGCCTTGAACAACCCCTCACCGAACCCGAACGTGACCGTCAGCCCGGCCGGGTTCGCGGCCAGCTCCGGCTCGGTGTCGGCCAGGGCCGGCCGGCCCTGCGTGAGGCGGGCGGCGTCGTCGGTGAGCAGTTGCATCAGCCGTACGACGGCCTCCCCGCCGATGCTCTCGCGCAGGTCGAACCCGACGAACACGGCGTGCACCTGCGGTGGCGTCGCGACGCCGGCCTGGTGGGTGCCGTGGAAGGGCTCCACCCTCGCGCGCTCGGCATGGGTGGGCGGCGAGGTCTCGTGGCGGGTGAAGGCGCCGGCCGCGGTGGCGGCTCCCCCGGCCAGCAGCCCTCTGCGGCTGATCATTCGTGCCCCGGCTGGTAGTCCTCCTTGCCGCCGGCGAAGTCCTTGCCGACGGCGCTGAACTCGAGCGGCTGCCCGCCCTCCACCTGGAGCGTGAACGCCACCTTGGCCCCGGGCTTCACCTCTTCGGTGACGCCCATCAGCATGATGTGGTCGCCGCCGGGCTGGAGTTGGTGCGTGCCGTGCGCGGGCACCACGAACCCGCCTTCCTTCGGCCGCATGACCATCTTGCCGCCGGATTCGACGACCTCGTGCAGCTCGATGGTGGGCGAGAGCGGCGACGTGCCGGACACGATGGTGACGTCGGTGTCGCCGTTGTTGACCAGCGTCCCGAAGGCCGCGGTCATCCCCTTCTTGACGGTCTTCACCCAGGGGTCGGTGATGGTGAGCCCAGCGGCGGCGGCCGGTGAGGACGGCGCCGCTGCGGCGGTCGTGGCAGCGGGGGCGGCCGCGGTGGTCGAGCCGCCGCCGCAGCCGGCCAGCGCCACCACGGCGGCGGCGAGCACGAGGGCATGACGAGAGAACATGGGCATGGCCTTTCTCCGCCCGGCATGCCGAAGCAGGCCCTGCCGGGCGTCGGATCGTCTGTTGGAAGAAACCGTTCCGCCGTGACCTGGAGGTCAGGCGGTGACGACCCGCGGTGGGCCCCTCCTGCTGACCACGTGGCGCAGCAGGGCCGGACGGAGCACGCGCGGCTCCGCCGTCCACAGGGGTGTGGAGAAAGGAGTCGTGAGCAGCGGCAGCCAGATGACCAGCAGCCGTACGACCAGGCGCCGCAGCAGCGACCAGAGCGCGGCCTCGCCGCGCGCCAGCCACAGCGCGGTCATGGCGACCGCCCAGGCGTGGGCGACGAGCATGCCGAGGCCGGGCACCAGCGGCGCATGGACGTGGCCGGCCATCACGTGCGGCGTGGCCGGGTGCGACAACGAGAACAGCACGTGCAGGACGATCTGCAGCGCGGTGAGCAGCGACAGGATCATCGTGAAGGAGCGTTCGCGCCCCGCCAGCGCGTACGCCGCCGCGAACGCCACCGCCAGCCCGCCCGCCATCGCGGGGGCCGGCACGGACGCGCCGCCGAGCACGTGGGCCGCCGCACCGAGGCCCAGGCAGACCACGGCGAACACCGTGGTGCGGGCGAGGCGGAGCGGCGCGGCCATACGCTTAGTTTTCCACGGGGTACGGCCGGTCCGCGCGGCACTCCTCGATCCTCCTACACACCGGCATAATCCACCTGATGCCGAAATTTCATGACCTGTCGGAATATGCGGCGACGATCGCCCCGGTCATCGACGCGGCCCACGTCAATCTGCACGCGGCGGCACACCGATCGGTCACCGACCTGGCCGAGTCGTCGAACGTGACCGCCGGCCTGCTCGTCGACCTGCGCTTCGCCCTCCCCCTGCGCCCGCTCACCCGGCCCCGGCTGGCCACGATCTACCGCTACGGCGACGCCGCCCTCCGCGAACTCGACGAGCACCTGCGCGAAGGCACCATGGCCGATGACCCCGGCGGCCTGCTCCGGCCGACGGACGCCGGACTCTCGTTCATCCACAGGGTGTACGACCTGCACGCCGCCGCGGCCGGTCGCGTCTGGGCCGGGCACGACCTGGCCGCCCTGGCACACCTGGCGGGACGGGTGCTCGACGCGGCCGAACGCGAGCCGGGCGGCGCACTGGAGGCGGTCGCGCCGCCGTACGAGCCGGAGGGGACCGCGCCGGGAGTGCTGCTGTTCAACCGCATCGCCGCGCTGCGCCACCACCGCGCCGACGCGCACGCCGCGGCCTGGCAGGCCGAGCACCTGACCGCCGCCGAGATCGTCGACCTGACTGACGGGCCGCTGCGCGCCAGGATCGAGGCGGGCACCAACGTACGGGCGGCGCAGCCGTACCGGATCCTGTCGAAGGACGAACGGGACATCCTGTACGGCGGCCTGCTCAAGCTGGTCTGATAGACGTCTGCATTTCCACGTGACGACGCCAAGCCTGCAAAATGCCACCTCCCGGTAACTGACGGGTAGGCGCATTATGGTCGTACTCTTGACAGGAGGCACCGTGGAACAGGAACTGCCCGCCGGTGCGAGGCTGATCGTCGGAGTCGACGAGTCGCCGTCATCGCGCTGGGCGCTCGCCTGGGCCATCGGCGCGGCCAGGCTGCACCGGATGGCCCTGGTCGCCGTGCACGTCAGCCGAGCGCCCGTGCATCCGTTCCCTGAGGCGCTGCCCGTGCAGCACGCCATCAGGGCGGGCGAGGAAGCGCGCTGCTCAGAGGTGATCACCGGCGTGTTCGACGACGTCGCGGGCGGAGTGCCCGAAGATCTCACGACGGCGGTGATCAGCCGGGTCGGCGACCCGGGCTACCACCTCGTGGATCTGGCCCGCGAAGGCGACCTGCTGGTGCTGGGGCGGGGGAGACGCGGCCTGTTCAGCCGCATCTTCATGCCCTCCACCAGCATGTACTGCGCCCGACACGCCCGCACCACCGTCGTGATCGTGCGACAGCCGACCTCGCCCGACGACCCCGAGATGTCAGGGGATCGGGCCCGTGGATTCTGGAGCCGCCGACATCCGTGACCGCAGCAGACGCAGCCCCTCGGGGATGGCGTCCTTCGCGATCGCGCCGTAGCCCAGCACCAGTCCCCGCTGCGCCGGCTCCTCCGCGCAGTACGACTCCAGCCGCTCCACCGCCACCTGAGGCGCGGGTCGTACGGACACGCCGGGCGCCAGGCGGGCGCACAGGTGCAGCCCCGCCGTGGACGGCACCGGCAGCAGGCGCTCGTCGGCCGCCAGCGCCTCGGCGACCAGAGCGTGGCGCGCGGCGTACTCGCATGTGGCCTTCCTGATGTGCCTGGCCAGCAGGCCCTCGTCGATGAAGCGGGCCAGCGACGCCTGCGTCGGCTCCAGTCCGCGTGAGCGAGCGTGTGGGGGCCGAACGGGCGTACGGGGGCGTTCTGGGGGACGGCGCGGCCGTACGGGGGTTGATCGGGCGTACGGGCGGGGGCGATTGAGGGCTGCGCGGGGGCGCCGTCATGCCTGCCCGGTCACCTCGTAACCGGCCTCCTTCACGGCCGCGGCGATCAGGGCCGCGTCGACGGGTGCGTCGCTGCTGACCGTCAGCAAGCCACCGGCCAAGTCGACCTCAACGGACGTCACCCCCGAAACCTCGCCGACCTCCTCCTTGACGGAACTGACGCAGTGGCCGCAGGTCATGCCGGTGACGGTGTAGGTGGCAGTGGTCATGTCGATCTCCTCAGTCTGTGTACGGACACTTCGGTCACGATACCCCCTACCCGTATATCTATAGGACCTGGGAAGGCCATGTTCGTCCTGAGCCAAACAGGCGAACAGCCGTACGGCGCGAACACCCGAACGAACGCAAACAGCCGAACAGCCGAACAGCCGAACAGCCGAACAGCCGAACGACGCAAGCCGAACAGTCATCAACCGATCAGTCGTACGGCGCGGGCCTGGCTCCGAAAGCGCACCCGGAGCGGGCCTCCTCACCTCCCAGACGGCTGGCAACCTCGCTCACCTCGGGTTACGCTCCTTCAGGGCACCGCGTTCACCAGGATGAGGCTCACCGGCCTCCTCCGTGAGCACGAGCCGCCGCCCGGCACGGACGCTTCGCGCATCCACGCCGGATATTTGGCATGATCGAGCTGTTGCCCATGAGGGCTGCTGATAGATGGTTGTCAGAAGTTCGTCCGAGATGGGGGCAATATCCGGGCCCCGGCTGGGGTTGAACACTCGTCCATCGCACATTCCGCACATCCGCAACACAGGGAGCGCAGCCATCCCTTGCTAGGCTGCTTGCCAACCGTTGGGTCTCACCCCGGCAGGTGAGACCGTCGAAGAAGTGGGGTCACACCGTGAAGAAGCTGCTCGTTCTGGCGCTGATCGCCCTTGGGGGGTTGCTGATCTGGCGTAAGGTGCAGGCCGACCGCGCAGAGCTTGATCTCTGGACCGAGGCGACCGGCAGCGAGAACTAACCGACCGGCGAGGCGATGAGTGACATCGTCCCCATCAAGCTGGTGTGCCTGGACCTGGCAGGCACCACAGTCGGTGACATCGCCATGGTCGAGCGCGCCTTTGCCGAGGCGATCGCGACCCAGGGCATAGTGCCCGGGACCGGGGCTTACGCACGTGCCATGGTTCACGTGCACCGGTCCCGGGGATGTCCCACGATCGATGTCTTCCGCGGGATCTTCCCCGGCAACGAAGCCCAGGCCCAGGCGGCCAACCTGACGTTCGAACGCTCCTATGAGGGCACGTTGGAGCGGGCAGGTCTGACGGCCGTGCCCGCAGTCATGGAAGTCCTCGACAAACTCCGCGGCAACGGCATCAAACTGGCCCTGATCACCGGCTTCAGCCGCGTCACGCTGAGCCGCGTCCTCAGCATGCTCGACTGGGACGACAAGATCGACCTGGCCATCTCCCCAGAAGACGCCGGCGGTCGCGGCCGCCCCTGGCCCGACATGGTGCTGCACGCGGTCCTCCGCACGGGGGTGGCGGACGTACGGCATGTGGCGGTGATCGGCGACTCGGAGAACGACATGCTGTGCGGCACACGAGCCGGGGCCTCGATCGTGGCGGGCCTCCTCACAGGCGTCCACAGCCGGGAACGCCTCCTGAAGGGCGGCGCCACCCACCTCCTCGACTCGATCGCAGACTTTCCGAGCTTGGTCTTGAGCGATGACCTCGGTACGACGCAGATAGCGTCGTCGGCCCGGTAAGCTATCTTCGTCGAAGGGGCCTTAGCTCAGTTGGCAGAGCGCCTGCTTTGCAAGCAGGAAGTCAGGAGTTCGAATCTCCTAGGCTCCACTCCAGGTAGAAGGCCCACTTCCCATGATCGGGAGGTGGCCTTTTCCATGGTGTACAGCTACAGCGTCGACTGAACTTCACACGCTCGCCTGCGGGATCAGGAAGCCGAACCGCTGTCTGATGGCGTGGCGGCTCTGCTCCTCGCCATAGGCGAAGTAGAGGTCATGGGTACGTCCCGGCACTAGCCGGCAGCGGGCCTCAGGCCACCCACCCGTGCCCGCCTGTTGGACGGGAGCGCGCCCCAATGATCCGCGCTTCGCTCGGGTACAGCCTATGCAGCTATATCCCGGTGCCTCCGGTGGACAAGAGCCGAGAAAGGCCTCTCTTCAGGTGTCCAGCTTGGTGATTCCTGTTACTTAGCCGAGACATGCTAACTAGCATGCTAACTAGCATGCCGTCCGCGCTGCTCAGGGAGTACAAGGTGCTCGACGAAGAGCTCTCCGAGATCGTCGCCAACCTCCGCGTCCTCGGCGGGGACATCTCCGACGTGGAAGTGAAGCAGTCCCAGCGCGAGCTGCCGAAGACGATCCGGGAGACGCTCTCTGCCTTCGCCAACACTCACGGTGGTGTGCTCATCCTCGGTCTGAGCGAGAGCACGACATTCTCAGCAACGGGTGTACGTGATGCTTCTAAGCTCTCCAACGACCTGGCCTCGCTCTGCTCCACTGACATGGAACCCGCTCTGCGGCCGTTGATCCGCGTCCACGACTTCGAAGGTGTGAAGATCATCGTGGCTGAAGTCCCCGAACTGGATCCGGCCCAGCGACCGTGTTTCTACAAAGGTGCCGGGATGACCAAGGGCAGCTTCGTACGCGTAGGCGATGGGGATCGGCGGCTGTCGAGCTACGAGGTGCAGATCATGCTGTCCTCACGCGGGCAGCCTCGTGAGGATGAGCAGGCCATTTCAGGGACCGGCCTCCAGCTTCTTGATCCGATCGCCCTGGAGTCGTTCATCGCGAGACTTCGTACCAACAGGCCCCATGCCTTTGCAGATCTAGACCGTGACCACCTGCTGAGACGAGCCAGGATTCTGGTAGCTGGACACGACGGCACGGAAAACCTCTCCCTGGCAGCCCTGCTCGCGCTCGGGTCCTACCCGCAGGAGTATTTCCCCCAACTGATGATCAGCTTCGTGCATTACCCCTCGGTCACCGGCCAACCATCAGCGACTGGCACTCGCTTTCTGGACAATCTCACTGTCGAAGGACCCATCCCCATCATGGTCCGCGACGCGCTGGCTGTAATCCGGCGCAATATGTCCAGGAGAGCGGTCATCGGAGGAGCCGGCCGAGAGGACGTCTGGGAGTACCCGGAGACCGCACTTCGGGAAGCCGTGGTGAATGCGCTCGTACACCGGGATCTGTCCAGCGCCGCCCGGGGTACTCAGATCCAGATTGAGATGTACCCGGACAGGCTGACAATTCGAAGCCCTGGCGGATTGTTCGGCCCGGTGACCATCGACAACCTCACCGACGAAGGGATCTCGTCCGCACGCAACGCGACCCTGATGAGGATGCTTGAGGACGTTCCTCTTCCGGGTGAGACCCGGACGGTATGTGAGAACCGGGGCTCTGGAATCCGCGCCATGGTCTCCGCCCTCCGGGCGGCCGGGATGAGTCCACCGCAGTTCGATGACCGTGTGTCCTCCTTCACCGTCACCATCCCCAACCACGCTTTGCTGAACGAGGAAGTCGTGCGGTGGATCGAAAGTTTGGGCGAAGAAGGTTTCTCTGGCAGTCAGTGCATCGCGCTGGCGATGCTCCGAAATCGAGAAATCCTGGACAACCGCTCCTACCGGAGCGCGACCGGTGTGGACTCGCGTGTGGCTACGGCCGAACTGGGGGATCTGGTGGCACGTGAACTGGTGACTCAGACCGGGAGCAGGCGATGGGCGCAGTACGAGTTGTCCCAACGGGGGCATCGCCCTCCCTCAGGGGAAGCACCTGCGTCGACACGGAGCGATCGACGCCCTCAACTACTGGACGCGCTTGGTGACGAAACCCTCTCGCGAGCCGAGCTGGCCCGGAGTACCGGCCTGACCGATCAGACTGTACGGCGCTGGCTTTCGATCATGCGTGATGAAGGCACGGTGGAATTGATCGGAAGCTCACCGAGAAGCTCGACCGCCCGGTACCGCCGGACACGACAGGGCTCCCTTTTCTCACCGGCTGAGCCGGGGTAACGGCTGTACAGCAACGCCGCCTCACGCGATCACACTCTACCGATCTTCATCTGCCACCTGACCAGGCTTTGAGTTTTCCACGTCATGACCGGTTACCGTCTGCAAGCAGGAAGTCAGAAGTTCGAATCTCCTAGGCTCCACCAGGGAAAGCACCCCGCCACTGATCTTGTGACGGGGTGTTCGGGCCATTAGCCATCCTGGCCCATCTCCCGCCTAGTCCCCCTGATCCCTCAGATGGTCAGCTTGATCGGGTTGCTGTGAGTACAGCGATGTCACGGTCGAAGCAGACGATGATGTGGCCTTGCGGGGTGGCGGCGACGGCGTTGATCCCGTAGGGGAATTCGATGTCAGGGATGATCTTGTCGAAGGTGGTGAGGCTCCATACCGCTACCGTGCTGTAGCTGGCGGCAACCGCGATGGGGTGGCCGTCGACCGTGGTGGCGGCGAGTGCGCCCACGGTTCGCATGGGAAGTTCGCCGATCTGCTGAGCGGTGGCGACGTCCCATACCTCCGTCGGATCGCGCCAGTCGACGTTCGCGGTGATGGCGATGGGTTGTCCGTCCGCGATGGTGGCGGCCACGAGGCGTACCGGTCTGCCGTTGCGTCCGGTGGTCCGGACTCCGGTGTCGCGGTTGGTGGTGAGGTCACGGACCCGGAAGCCGCCGCCCCACCGCCCGAGTACGGCGACGGGCTGGTCGTCGAGCGTGGTGGTGGCGAGGTCGTGTACCCAGCGATGGTCGCTTTTGCGCGGGTTGCCGGTCTCTTCGCCGGTACGGAGATCCCATACCCGGATGGTCTTGTCGTCGCCGGCGGTGATGGCCCGGGGCGGATCGCCCGTGTTGTCGGCCGCGACCGCGGTTATCGGGCGGCGGTGGGCGGTCAACGGTGCCCGGGCCGCTTTCCCCAGGGTGAGGTCCCAGAGGTGGACGTCGCTGTCCTTGCCTCCGGTGATCGCCACGGCGTAACCGTCCACGTGGGTCGCGGTCACGGCGGTGACGGCGCCGGTGTGGCCCGTGAGCGGCCCGCACACCTCGTCGCCGGTGTCCAGATCCCACACTCGTACGGTTTCGTCATCGCCGCCGGTGACCACCACCGGCCGGCCGGCCACCGAAGCGGTGGCCACCGCCCTGATCGCGGCGTCGTGGCGAACCGGCTTGCCGGCCGGTCCGCCGACGACCAGATCGGACACCCGGACCGACCCTCTTTGGCAACTCGACACCACCACCTGTCGGCCGTCCACCACAGCCGTCGCCACCGCTGCCACCGATTGGGGATGCTGAGGGAACAACTCACCGACCAGTTCGGCCGTTTCCAGGTCCCACACCTGGATGGTCTCGTCGTGGCAGGTGATCGCCACCACCCGGCCGTCCACTGCCGTGGTCGTCACGGCCTCCAGGTTCGCAGATCGGGAGAGGTCGCCGACCGGCAGTCCGGTGGCCAGGTCCGACACGCTGGTGGTCGACTGGTATCCACCGGAGACGACCACCAACTGGCCGGTTGCCAACTCGGCGACCGCAAGCTCGTCCACGTTTCCCGTGTGGGTGAACGGGCTGCCCACCGGATCACCGGTATCCAGGTCCCAAACCCGGACCGTTCGGTCGCCGCCTGTGACAGCCACCCAGCGGCCGTCCAGCACCGCGGTCGCCACCGCGTACACCGGGTAGGTGTGGCCGCGGATCGGTGCCATCACCTCCTGCCGCGTTTCCAGATCCCACACCCGTACCGTCGTGTCGTAGCAACCGGTGACCACCACCGGGCGGCCCTGGCGTTCCCCGATCGCGAGGGCCTCCACACTGTCAGCCCGAAGGCGGTATGGCCCACCGACCGGCCTGCCGGACGCGAGGTCCCACACCCGTATGGTGTGGTCGTCACTACCGCTGACCACGACAGGGCGACCGTCCAGAACGGACATCGCCAGCGCCCGCACCGCGTTCGTGTGACCGGCCCATGGGACGCCGACCGGCTCGCCGGTTAACAGATCCCACACCCGTACGGTGTAATCGCCGCCTCCGGTGACCGCTACCGCGTGGCCGTCCAAGACCGTGGTCGTCACCGACGCCACCCAATCGGTGTGGCCGTCGGTGGTGCCCAACGGCGGGCATGACATCACGCCCTTCGGCAGCAGGCTGGTCCAAGTCTGCTGCACACGCCAGGCAGCAGGACCAACAACCGAGACCCCAAGGCGGGATAACAGCGACATGCCGCGCATAGTAGCTTGCTGGCCTGACACCGGGACGCGTCTCCGAGAAACCCGGGGCAGTCATCTTCCTGGGTGACGATGCGTGGCCAAAGCTGGCGGAGCGGGTCGAAGAGCGAGCGACATAGGACTCGCAGCAGGCGAGTGTCTCGTGCTGGACACCATGCGTGTGGCTCCGTGCGAAGAGGCACGTCGAGACGCGACCGTGCGGGCCATTAGCGGGCCATCAAGGGCGGTCAACAGGGGATACTCAAGGTCACTCGCGGAATGCCTCCCGCCCAGGTGGCGGCTGTGGGGCCAGGGCAATTGGCTTGCCTGCCAAGCGGGCAGTCGTCGCACTCTGGTGGGCCCGGCTCAGCCGTCAGTTTGTGCTCGGACGCTCTGTGAGGTCACGAGCTAGGTCGAGCAGGTGAGGCAGGCGTAGGATTCGGCCGCCGCTTCCGGGTAGCGGAATGTGCAGGGGGTCGGTCCAGCGGGTGGGAATTGCTGTCGGTCCGTATACGGCTCCCGCCAGGCCGCCGGTGACAGCGGCGACGGTGTCGGTGTCGCCACCCAGGTCGAGGGCGACGCGGACGGCGTCCTCGTAGCTGCGGGTGGTACGCAGGGCCCAGACGGCTGAGCCGAGACAGGGCCAGACGGAGCCGTTGAACTCGGTGGCGTGGTCGGGATGCCAGTCGGTCGCGAGGACGGTGGCGTAGCGCTGACGATGGTCGGGGTGGACGGCTGCGAGGGTCTGGGAGAGCTGGTCCACGGGGTCCGCGCCGTTCAGGGCGGTACGCATCAGGTCGTGGAAGATCGCGGTGCCTTCCCATGCCGCCGGGTCGCCGTGGGTGAGGGCGGCGATGTGTCGGGCGGCGTCCATGGTGGCCTGTCGGCCGTCGCGGGCGAAGTACACCGCCGACGGGGTGGCCCGCATGAGTGCGCCGTTTCCCGCGGCTCGGTGGCTGCTTCGGTAGTGGGCGGTGGCGGCCTGGTCCCAGGGCAGGCCGCGGGTCAGTACGTCCTCGGTCTGTAGTCCGATGTCTTTGGGATCATCGGCTGCCCACCGTTGGAAGCGGGTGAAGATGTCCGGCAGGTTCAGGCCGCCATGCTCCAGCAGTGACTCGGCGATGTGAACGGCCATCTGCGTATCGTCGGTGGCCTCACCGGCGTCCCAGCCGCCGCCTCCGCTCATCTCGCCGCCGGCACTCGGTAGCGGAAAGCGGGCGGAAAACGCTCCCGGTGGGCCGAACTCGAATGGCGCGCCCAGCGCGTCGCCCACAGCCGAGCCCACGATCGCGCCAACGGCACGCTGCGTGAGGTTCACTCCGGCAGGCTACCGAGTGATCGACGGAGAGGGCGGGGCGGGTCAAGACGGGTCAGGGCGCCGGGCAGAGCGTTGCGGTGAGGTCGAGCCGAGGCGCGGTATCGATTTCGACCCGTCTCCTCGGCCCGCCTCCCGAACCGGACGTGCGACTTTCACCGCATCCGGCTCTCCACAGATCCCGTTGCGGGGGATGGTTCGTCATGCCGTGAGTGGCCAGGGCGAGGGAATGGCTGTTCCCCGGTAGCGGTATCGGGTGGTGCTGACCGTCGCCGGGTTGAACAGTGTCGCCTCGCTGGTGGTGGGCCACCAGCCTCCTCGGCAGTACTGGCGTCGGAGCTGTCTCCAGGTGGTGCGCCGGTGTTTGCGTCGCAGCCAGCCGAAGACCTGTCTCCAGAGTACGTGGCTGAGATAGCCGAACGTGGCGCTGGAGACGCCAGGCCGAAAGTAGGCCGTCCAGCCCCGGAGCATCTGATTGAGCCGACGCGCCAGGACTGGGAACGACATGTTCACGTCCTTCCAGCACCAGTTCTTCACCTTCGCCGTGATGGCGTGCAGCGCCTTCTTCGACGGGTAGGTGTAGACGTAGTGCCGGTCTTTGGTTCCTCGCTTGCGGTGACGCTGGATGCGCCAGCCCAGGAAGTCGAGGCCCTGGTTGATGTGCACGACGCGGGTCTTGTCGGCTGCCAGCCGTAGTCCCAGCGGGGAGAGAACCTCCGCTACCTCCTCCAGCACGGCTTCGGCGTGCTCTTTGCGTCCGGAGACCACCACCACGAAGTCGTCCGCATACCGGATCAGCCGGTAGTTGGCCTGCCCGTGGTGACGACGCCGTCGCCTGCTGAAGTAGTCGCCGACCTGGGCGGCGAAATGCTCATCCAGGACCGATAGGGCCACGTTCGCCAGCAACGGTGACAAGATCCCGCCCTGCGGGGTGCCGGTGTCGGTGTTCCTGCGCACTTGATCCTCCCCGAGGATCCCGGCCTTGAGGAACGCCTTGATCAGCGTGAGCACCCGCTTATCGGAGATCCGCCCGCGTATCCGGTCCATCAGGGCCGGATGGGAGATCTCATCGAAGCAGGCCGCGATGTCGGGCTCCACCACCCACTCATAAGAGCGGCTGGTCAGATACTGAACCTCCGACACCGCGTCATGCGCGCGCCGGTTCGGGCGAAAGCCGTAGGAACACGGCTGGAAATCCGCCTCGAAGATCGGCTCCAACACCAGTTTCAAGGATGCCTGGACCACCCGGTCGGCCACGGTCGGGATCCCTAACCGGCGGCGCTTGGCCGTTCCCGGCTTGGGGATCATCCGCTCGCGCACCGGCAACGGGCGAAACACTCCGCCCTTCAGGCTGGTCCGCAGCCCGGCCAGGAACTCCTCCACGCCGATACGGGCCTGGATGGAGGGGACGGTCTTGCCGTCGGTCCCGGCCGTGCGTGCTCCCTTGTTGCCCCGCACCCGGTTCCAGCCCACCAGCAGGAAGGCCGGGTCACACACCAGGTTGAACAGGTCGTCGAACCGGCGGCCGACATCATCGGCCGCCCAACGGTGCAGTTTGGTCTGGATCTCCAGTACCCGGCGCTCAGCCCGCAGTAGGGCCGACTCCAGATCATCGATGTTCACCGACGCGCTCCCGGCATTCCAGCATCCTTCCCTGCGGATCTGCTGGTCTCCTTCGCCATGTGGGCGGCTTTCCCGCCCCCGGACTACTACGAGACCTCCGTCCCACTCCACGGCCGTCAGTCGGCGACGGACCTGCCCCCGCTCCGGTCTGGCAGACCGAAACCGGGAGCGACCGCGGGCGGTTCCCACGTTCACCATGTGACCGATCGACGAGGGAGGCGCCCAGCTCATGCCCCAACAGCATCGCCACGCCTACGCCGCAGACCTTCAACGTGGCCTCCCCACCGGCACTGTCGACCGGCTTCGGAGTTGACCACCTCGGGTGATGACCCGAGGCGGTCACGCGCTGCAGACCGGCCCATATCCACCAGGTTGAAGCCGGCACTCCACTTACGGAGCTTTAGCACTGGTTTCTCGCGTGCACCTTCTCATCTCGCTAGAGGAGCCCAAACCATCTGGCAGTTCTGGCCCGTCTCCCCGTTGTCAGGGCTGCTTCCCACCCTC